>CALZEK010000206.1 GCA_945639745.1 uncultured Bacillaceae bacterium | reverse complement strand
CCAAGCAAGCAAAAGAGGCAGAAGAAGCCAAGCAAGCAAAAGAAGCAGAAGCGGCCAAGCAAGCAAAAGAGGCAGAAGAAGCCAAGCAAGCAAAAGAAGCAGAAGCGGCTAAACAAGCAAAAGAAACTGAAATCTTAAAAAAAGAAAACTTAAATGATTTAAAAGCCCATTTTATCGATGTCGGTCAAGGAGATGCGATCTTGTTAGAGTATTCGACTACTCAAAAAAAATATAATATATTAATAGATAGTGGCGATTGGCGATCGAGTGCTGCTGTTAATTATCTTAATCAATTGAATACCAAGGATATTGATCTTTTGGTTGGTACACATCCTCATGCCGATCATATTGGCCAAATGGATAGAATTATTAATGAATTTAACGTTGATGAAGTATGGATGTCAGGAGAAATAGCAACAACTCAAGTATTTGAACGTACGATAAATGCAATTGAAAAAAACAATGTTGATTATTACGAACCGAGAAGTGGTGAAGAATTTGCGATTGGTCCATTAGATATAAAAGTTTTAGCACCAAAAGATAATAATAACAATTTAAATAACAGTTCAATTGTATTTAAAGCAACATATGGAAAAACATCATTTTTATTTACAGGAGATGCAGAAAAATCATCAGAACAAACAATGCTAAATTCTGGTGAAAATTTAAAGGCAGACATATTAAAGTTGGGTCATCATGGATCTGATACATCATCTACACCAAGTTTCGTTGATGCAGTCAATCCAGAAGTTGGTATTATATCAGTTGGTAAAAAAAATAGTTATGGACACCCGAGTGCAAGTGTTATTGATCAAATGAAAAAACGAAAGATTGATCTTTATTCAACAAGTAATAATGGAACTGTGGTCGTCAAGACAGATGGTCAAAAATATAATGTTACGACAAATAAAGATGGAAATGTGACACCAAATAACAAAGCAAGTAGCTCAAATGAAAAAAGTACAAGTCTAAAGGCGACAAGTAATAAGAGTGCAAGTATAAAGAATACAAGTAATCAGACTACAAGCCAAAAAAACCAAAGTCAAAAAAAGAAAGAAAAACAACCTTCATCAACTAAAGAAAAGAAAAAAGAAAAAACGAGTAATAATTGTATTGATATAAATACAGCTAGTAAAAAAGAAGTTCAAAAAATAATTCATATAGCTGAAGTGAGATCAAGTGAATTAGTAAAGCTTAGACCTTATAATTCAATTGATGATTTAACAAAAATTAAAGGGATAGGTCCAGCGCGAATTGATGATATTAAATCACAAGGGCTCGCTTGTACAGGAGGTTAACCAATGAAAACATATGGCGTCTTAGATCGAATTACTGATGGAAAATATGGAACTATTCTCGCAGAAGAAATAGGAAAAGAATTTATCGTAAAAAAAGACGAATTACCGAAAGGGTCTCTTGAAGGAACGTGGTTTAATTTAATAATTGAACATGGTGAGTTGAAATCAATAACAATTAATCAAACTTTAACAAAAAATCGTAAAGTAAGAATAGAAAGTACATTAGATAGATTAAGAAAAAAATCGGGCAGTAAATATAGAAAATAAACAATATGATATGATAAAGACAAATAACTAGAATATATGAAAATAATAAAGGAGTCGATCCAGATGATTACTTCATTTTATTTTATTGCAGGTAGTTCAGTTTATCAAATCAGTAAACAAGAGTCAGCATGGCAGTTGGAAGAGAATAAAGCTGAACATGTTTTTTTATGTTTAACCGCTGACCCTGTTCAAGCAGGTCGATTATATGGTGGAACATTTGATGATGGCTTATTTATTAGTGATGACCACGGAAAGACATGGCAACCAGCTGGAGCCGGAATTACGCACCAACGCATTTTAAGTGTTACAGTGAGTCCGACAGAAGTTATTAATGGGTATCGTGTCGTTTGGGTAGGAACAGAGCCAAGTGGTTTATTCCGTTCAGAAGATGGTGGAAAAACATGGACAGACTTTCCAAGTTTACTTGAATTACCGTCTGAACCGACGTGGAGCTTTCCACCACGTCCAGAGACACATCATGTCAGAACAATACAACCAGACTTACATGATCCTGAACGCATTTATGTCGGGATTGAGTTAGGCGGCGTCATGAAAAGTATCGACCAAGGGAAGACATGGGAAGACCGTAAAGTAGGCTCTCAGTTTGATAGTCATGAATTAACAATGACAAAGCAAGCAAAAGGACGTATTTATGAAGCAGCTGGTGGTGGATATGCAGAAAGCTTAGACGGTGGTGTGACTTGGCAAACAATTAATGACGGACTTGATCCTTATGGTTATCTCGTTGATATTGCTGTAGATCCAGGTAATCCTGATATCATTATCGCATCAGCCGGAAAAACAGCTCGCACATCTTATCAACCTTCTAAAGCACATACTGTGCTCATGCGTAAAGAAGACGATAACCCATGGGAAGTTATTTCTGATGGGTTACCTGAACCAGACGGCTCAGCAGTGCTCCAACTGTTTGCTCACGAGTCAGAACCAGGTGTCTTTTACGCAATTAATAATACCGGATTTTACACGTCAGATGACGCAGGCCACTCATGGAAGCAAGTAGAACTCAATTGGCCTGGAGAAATTAAAAAGAGACAAGTCAGAGGATTTGTTGGTGTATAAAATAAACACCCTTAAAGTAATTACTTTAAGGGTGTTTTTATATTTTTTAACTATTTTCTTTGAACACTAAGCAAACATGTCACAATTTAAATGATAAAAACTTGAATGACAATCTAAATAATTAAGGTACATCTAACATATAAAGAAAATGTCCACGCCTAATGGCAAAAAGAAGATGTAAAATGACTAACAAAATTGACTTTTCATGTTTATCCATATGAACAACTCCTGTCATAATAATTAACACAGAAAAATAATTTTATTTTAAAACAGATATATGAAGCACTTAGCTAAGCTATTCAATTCTTACTGATAAGATAAAGATATTTACTAAAATTCATTATTACCATAAAAAGTATTTTTTAGGATAATTTATGATATAATTTTATGTATTAAAATAAAGGAGTTAGATAAAAATGAACAGATTATTTTTAATTTTATTAGCTTCAATTGTGATGGTTTTAGGTGCTTGTACAGAATCTGAAGAAAAAGAAG
>CALZEK010000205.1 GCA_945639745.1 uncultured Bacillaceae bacterium | reverse complement strand
CAAGATGTCTTAATTATTGCAGACATAGAAAATGATGTCGGTTATGATATTTTAGCTCAACTAACAATGAAATTCTTTGCTGAAGGAACAATTCCGATTACCTCATTACCATTTGTTTATGATGAAAAAGGTCTTGAACCTATTTTCATATTAGCTAAAAAGCCCCAAAACCCTGAAAAGTAAGTGCTGAATGTCTTATCCAAGATGCAAAAACAGTAGAAAACTGTTAAACTATAGAGTATTAATATAGAAGAAGTAGGTGATACTATGTGGGGTAAGATAACCAGAGTAATCAAAAATTGGGCATATGAAGAAATTGAAGTTGAAGAAGAAATTAAAGAAGAGATAAAGGAAATTCCAAAACAAAAACAAGCAACGAGAAAAAATCTACCAAAACAGACGCAAACGCAAGCAAAGATAGCCTACAAGTATCCTCAAAATAGACCAATGAAATTTCCAATTATACAAGAGGATTCGTCAAAAACTAATCAAAAAAGTAAGCAAACTAATCAAAAAATAAATAAAAATCGTAAAAATAAATATCAGAGTGTTAATCGTCTAGAAGCAAATTCATCTCCTAGAATTTCTTTTAAAAGAAATAAAGAATTATCACAAATCGAAGAAGTCCCTGCTTATTTACGAAAAGAAAGAAATCGAGCTAAACCAAAACAACAAGTAGACTTTAGACAAGGTAGAGAAAGAATAAATCAAGAAGAAATAATCGAACAACGTAAACAAGAAAGATTAAAAAGAGGTTCTTCGCCTGATGAATTAGATGCAATTTATCGGAAAATTGAAGAAAGAGCAAATGTACCTATTAATAATCAGCAAAAAAGTCCAAATAAAATGACTAAACCTGAATTAGAAAAAGAAAAAATACCAAGTTTAACAGGTAAAATTACAGAATAAAATAAACACAAACAAGATATTTGTTCTTATTAATTTAACCTAGATTATGTTCACGAAAAAGTCACTATTGCAAAATAAGTTTAAAATAGGTTATAATTAAGAGGTATGCATTATTGACAGATAGAAATGAGAAAGACTAAGTAGAAGCAAAACGCACTAGAGAAAAATAAAAATTAATACTATAACAGCATATTAAGGGGTCACTTTAATGAAGGAAATTGAACAAAAGTTAGCTGGTAAAATAGATCGTTTAACTAATAAAACATTTAAATTTGATGAACGTGTGGGAGAAGGTTGGTTTTCTGCTGTTTATTTTTTAAAAACAAAAGAAATTGTAGAAAAAAAATTAACCGATAATACAGTTACCATGCAATTTTTTCAAAGAGGAAATTCAGTTTTATGTGGAACAGATGAAGTTATTGCACTTATCCAAACATTTGCAACAAATCCAGATGAGCTAGAGATTCATTCATTAAAAGATGGCGATAAAATAGAACCTTTTGAATCAGTATTAACAATAACTGGACCATATCAAAATTTTGGTTTTTTAGAAGGCATTATTGACGGTATTTTAGCTCGTCGAACATCTGTTGCAACAAATGTTTATAATGTCGCTAAAGCAGCACGTGTTTCAGGCGTACAAAAACCGGTTATCTTTATGGGAGACCGTGATGATCACTTTACACAACAAGCAGGCGACGGTTATGCTGCATTCATTGGTGGTTCGACAGCTCAAGCAACGCATGCGATGAATGAATGGTGGGGGAAAGAAGGAATTGGTACCATGCCTCATGCGCTAATTCAAATGTTTAAAGGTGATATTCTTGCTGCATCAAAAGCTTATCATGAAATTTTCCCAGAAGATGAACTTATGGCTCTTGTTGATTACAACAATGATGTTATAACAGATTCTTTAAAAGTTGCTCATGAATTTGGCGAAAAGCTAACAGCAGTTCGCCTAGATACTTCAGGAACAATGGTGGACAAATATTTCCTTAGAAATTATGATTTAATGGGTACATTCGATCCACGCGGCGTGAATCCGGAACTTATTTTTGCACTACGAGAAGCATTAGATAGTGAAGGATTCAAACATGTTAAAATTGTTGCGAGTGGTGGTTTTAATCAAAAGAAAATCACTGCCTTTGAAGAGCGTGGAGTACCAGTAGATATGTATGGTATTGGTCGTGACTTATTGCAAGTTAACATAGGATTTACTGGAGATAATGTTTTGTTAAATGGCCAACCAGAAGCAAAGCAAGGCCGAGTTTATCGACCAAATGATCGATTAGAACGCGTTGTCTTAGAGACAAAATAACGAAGTAAAATATTTTGGAGGTTTATTATGAAAACTTACCATTTCATTGGTATAAAAGGAACAGGGATGAGCGCACTTGCTCATATATTACATGATTCAGGCGAAAAGATTAAAGGGTCTGATATAGAGAAATATTTCTTTACAGAAGATGCCTTAAAAGAAAAAAACATTGAAATAAAACCATTTTCAGCTGATAATATTTCAAGTAATGATATTGTCATTGCAGGAAATGCTTTTAGTGATGATCATATCGAAATAAAAAAAGCGAAAGAAATGGGTGTTGAATTTTATAAATACCATGAGTTTTTAGGTGCATGGTCAGAAAATTACACTAGTGTTGCTGTAACAGGTTCACACGGTAAAACATCGACAACAGGATTACTAGCACATGTTCTTGAAGAAAGTATGCCACTCTCTTATTTAATTGGAGATGGAACTGGTAAAGGACATGAAGACAGTAAGTACTTTGTTTATGAAGCCTGTGAATATAAGCGTCATTTTCTAAGTTATTACCCAGATTATGCCATTATGACAAATGTCGATTTCGATCATCCGGACTATTTTAAAGACGTTGATGATGTTTTTGATGCCTTTCAAGAAATGGCTTATCACGTAAAAAAAGGAATTATTGCTTGTGGTGACGATGATTATTTACACAAATTAGAAACCCGTGTACCAATCGTTTATTATGGTTTATCAGATTCAAATGATTTCCAAGCACAAAACATTAAAGAAACAGAGCAAGGTACAGAATTTGATGTCTTTATTAGAAACACGTACTTTGACACATTTTTAATTCCAATGTATGGTAATCATCATATTTTAAATGCTCTTTCTGTGATTGCTTTTTGTGATTATGAAGGTATATCAAGTGATGTGATGAAAAATCTAGCTACTTTTGGTGGTGTAAAGCGTCGTTTTTCA
>CALZEK010000204.1 GCA_945639745.1 uncultured Bacillaceae bacterium | reverse complement strand
GGAAGACAAATCCATTGTTATTATTATTTCTAAAGTCATAAAACGCAGGATTATCCATTATAAATTGTGAACCTTTGTCAACATTACCACCTGTATCTATCACACCACGATCATTTGAAGCGGTTTTTCCATGCGCAATGAACGTTGTCTCTTCATTTGCTGTAATGTTTCCGCCTTCTGTCATATGCATCGCAATCCCATTATCTGCAATCAATTCAACTTCTGAACCTTTTCCTTCTAATGTAAATGTTGGCAATACCTTGGCATCTTTACTGTGGAAATAAAGTGCTTGGTTTCGTCCCTTATCTCCCCATGGATCACGAGGTGTACCATCACCTTTGTTATAAACATTAAAACGTGAAGCATCTTTTATATTAAATTTATTACCATGAGGCCCCTTATCTAAACCTACTCTGAGCGCCATTCCTTTTCCAGCAAATTTTTTAACATTTAAAATCGAGCCACCATCTAAATTAATTTCATAAGTCCTAGCTTGGTTCATATGAATGACTGCGTCATGGTCACCTTTTCCACCTGCAGCAATAAAATTAGCTTCAGAATTATCTGTTAGATTAATTTGACCCCGATCTGATTCCATAAATATAATTGAACCTTTATTATGATTAATATCTACTTTACCCTTATTTGACACATTGAATTGGACATCATCTTTCAAGAATCTAATCAGCCCTCTTCTTGTTTGTGCGACAGTTCTTATTCCTTCAAAATCTCGTTCTGAATTTATCTCTAACCTTCCACCATCGACATGAATTTTAGAATAACTATCCTCCATCTCAATAAGAGGACCGCTGTCATTAGTAAGTGCATCAATATGTAAAGTTGCATCTGGGTCAACTTTCAGAGTCGCACCATGTACTTTTGTTGTATAAAATTCTTCTTTAGTCGCAATGTTTGTTTGTCCTGATTTAACAGTGATTGATTTGGCTCCATCAATTACATTAGCATCGCTTGTAAAATTTACACTGCCTTTAAAAATTATATGTGCATCAGTTGCTTCAACTAATTGACTATTAGATTTTTTACTCACATTTTTATTTACATTTTCAAATGTAAGGTTCCAAGCTAGATCAGCACCAGTTTGAATAATTAGTGGTTCACTATTGTCTGTGACTAAGTTGATATTTTTAAAAGTTATATTTGTTGCTTGATTATCAATTAAGTTAGCTCTGAGTGCTGTATATAATCCTCCACTTTGTTTCAATTCATTTCCATGACCATTAATCACAAGTTTTTGACCAGAAACACGTGGAGCAATCTCGATACGATTACCTAAATTGCCTCTATATTCAATATCTCTTCTGACGTTCACTTCTGTAATGTCTTTATTCTCTAAAGCTGCCTTTAATGTAGAAAAATCAGTTACATCAGAAGCATACCCCGTCGCTGTTTCAATCGGCTCACTGGAGAATGTCGCTATTTCGTCATCAGCTTCAGATACTTCTTTGGATGCAGAGTTTTCTTCAGCTTTTTCTGTTTCTTTTGTTTTAGTATCTGGGTTCTCTTTTTCAGCTTCTTTGGATTCAGCATCTTGTTTAGTTTTTTCAGCTTTTTTTGTTTCTGTTTTTTCTGATGATTCATCTTGAATATTTGTTTTTTCTTCTGTTGATTGCTTTTCAGCTTCTTTTTTATCTTCTGTTTCTTTTTTTGATTCAGTTTTTTGTTCGTCTTTTGTTTCTGTTTTTTCTTCTTCCGTTTCTGAAGCTTCTTTTGATGTTTCAGATTTCTGTTCAGCTTTTTCTACTTTTTCTTCTGTAGCTTTGTCTGAATCAACTTCATGAGTATATTCAATATCAACATCTATATCCTCAATGTTGTCTATTTTATAAAACAAGCCTAAGTTTTCATCATCACTAAATTCAGCTGGCATATTTAGTATTTTATATTTATTTCCAATAAATTTTCCAGTGAATTTTTTTCCTCTTCAAGCCCAATAGGCTCCCAGTCGATATCTTTTAAATCGATATCGGCTGCGAGCTGGTAATCTTTTGTCAGATCTTTCTTTATTTTTTCAAGGTCTTCACTTGTTTTTATTTCAATATAGTCCTTTGAATCTAAATTGTTTTCTGCAAAAACATAGTCAAGTGAAGGTGCTGGATTTATTAATAAGACGATTGTTAAGACAATTAAAAATTGTTTCACTCTAACCATTTACAACACCTCTTAATTACTTTCTTCTTTTTTATCCTTCTTTCGTGTACCCAACCAATAGACTAATGCTAACAGGATAATGAGTAAGATAATTCCACCAATGACATACCACATTGTGTAATTTTTCTCTAATTCTACCGCTTCTTTATTTAACTCTTTTGCTTCATCGCCTTCGATTGTGAAAAGTTCTTCCCATTCCCATACATCATCATCACTAACGGCCTTTAACTCTAACCGATAAGTTCCTGATTTAAACTCTTGATTATCCCAACTAATTGCATAATCGAAGTTTGAATTTGGTGCCATACGTGCATTTTCATTTTCAGATGTAAACAATGGTTCTGTACCTTTTTCTTTAAAGACTTTTGCTTCAATTTCTAATGGTGACACAATTGTTGGTTCTGTATTTTGTAAGTTTGCAGTTACAGCATTACGATGATTAATTTGTGTTGGCTTAATTTCGTTTAATTCTAATGATGGCTCAACATCAGCTTCATCCATTTCAACCTTTAAACCAATAATGTATGCAAATTTATTTTCAATTTGAGCTCTTTCCTCTTCAGGTTTTTCTTTTTCTTTTTCTTCAAAATGAATCCCCCCAAGAAGAATACCTCTTATTTCTTCAGCAGGCATTTCAATGGTAATTGGATATGTCTTTTCACTATTCGCTTTAACAGTAACTTCTTTCTCGTAATCGACTAGATCTTCTATATCGACTTTTAGAGTTGGATCACGTTCAAATTCCGTTTGACTATAATCTATAACTGCATTGTTATTTGTCATAGCTGTATTAATATTCACATCAACAATAACATCTTTTTTTGTATCATTACGCATTGTTACTTCTAACGTTTGTTTTTTATTTGGTTCCATATGTAAGTCAAAATAAGTTTGTTTTTTATCTACTTGATTATCTGGTATAACCGCAGATACTGAGAAGTTAAGTTCTGAGGCAAATACTGAGTGAGATAGACTAAGAAGTAAGATTGGG
>CALZEK010000203.1 GCA_945639745.1 uncultured Bacillaceae bacterium | reverse complement strand
AGTAATGTTTTTTCTTAAATAGATGAACCAAAGTAGATGCCGTTCTCTTTTGCCTTTCTGCACCAACTGTTAAAATTGATTATTATAAATATTTAAAATTATTTCGGTCGCATTCCTTGCCGATTCACCTGTTATTAGAGGATCTTTACCGGTGTGAATTGCTTCAATAAAATCTTTGATAACTGTTTCATGGTTTGTTGTATCATCTACTGATGCAGTTGAGGCACCTGTATGGCTATTATCATTGGCTTTTTGAGAGCTAGGGTTTTCTATACCTTCAATATCCCATTGCGTAATTACATCATTCTCTAAAATAAAATATCCTTTGGTGGTGTATATCTCCATTTTAGCAGGAAATCCTGGTTTTGTTGCAGTTGAAGCTGTAATTGTACCTATCATTCCAGAATCATGTAAGCAAATAACAGCTCCATGATCTTCGACTTCAATGTCATGAACAAATGTTGCTAATTTACTTACTAACTTACTTGGTTGGCCAAAATACCAATAATATAAATCGATATAATGTGAAGCTTGCTGAATGAATGGACCTCCACCGTCAATTTTATATGTTCCTCGATAAGGTGATGAGTTATAATAATTAGCATCGCGGTAATTTTTAACCGAAAGATCGACTGAAAATATTTTGCCAAGTTTATTTTCATCAATTAATTTTTTTACAATTGGATTATCTGAACTAAACCGACGTTGATAAGCAACACCGAGCTTTACATTGTTTTCTTTGCAAGTGTTTATCATCTTATCAATTGACTCCAAAGAGATGTCAATTGGCTTTTCACAAAGAACATGTTTGCCCAATGAAGCAGCTTCAATTGCGCTGATATGATGAAAGCCATTGGGAGTACAGATTATAACAGCGTCAAAATCAAAGCTAATATCTTGTAAGTTATAAAATGAAGGTAGATGAGAAAAATCCTTTGGTGTATTTAATTTTGTTGATACAATACCAACGATCTCAGCATTTTCAATGTTTTGGATTGCTTTACAATATGTATTTGCAATGTTTCCACTTCCAATTATTACAAATTTCGTATTCTTTTTCATATTTCTTTTTTTTGATAATTAATACCCAAGCACTGCATGGGACTAAATTATATCAGGTTTTAAATCTGATATCCAATGTTTTTTAATTATTATAGTTTTCGTTTGTAACAAAACTATTGTACAATGAATCAATTGACGAAGCTTGTGGATTAACACTATTTATAATCACTACTTGATGAATAAAGTTTGCTGTTTCTCCTTTTTTTAAAGTATAGTTAAATTGTTCTTCACCATTCGTATATATGTTGCTTCCAAAAGGATTCAAACCATATAAACCATAATCGCGAGTCATCCAATGTGGAGGATGATTAAGGTTGTTGGGATGATCAAACATACAAATTGTGACACTGTCATTGCCTACTTTACCCGAAAGTTGCATCCATTTCGCTCGTTTTCCCCATACATCAGGATATCCTTCCAAGCCATTACTATTAATATAATGACCAGAAATATTCTCATTATCTAAAGCACTATTTTCTTTGTCAGACTGATTATCACCAAATAAGGGAGCTGGAGTGTCAGAGGCAACCTCAAGTTCTCGTCTTACTCTCATGGCAAACATACCTTCTTTAGAATCTTCGAATAAAACATCAACTTCAGGTGCTGTTATGCTGCTAATATGAGAGATTGATCGGGTGTTTGCATCTCCACTAAAAATATAACGTGTGTGTTCTGAAAGAATAAGTTCTTCAGTGTCACTCCGCCATTCTTTTTCGATCTCTAAAGTTCCTTTCTCTCCTGATTCAACCTTGATAAATTTAACATGATTGATTCTTCCATATCTCACATTTGGTTTTCGGGGTATTACGTCACTGTTCCAAAAATCAATATCATTTACAACACCATGATTAAACCATAAACCATAATGATGAGGGTGATCTATGCGTTCACCTTTGTTGGGAGCAATTGGAAATCCACGTGTTATCCTTTTTTCATTAGCTGTATATATAGGGAAAAGCACTGGCTTTCTTAAAATACTATCGGCATACATATATGATGTAAAGTATTTATTATCAATATAAATGTCAAGTTTATCTAGGGAGTCATTTTGAACGAGTGAAACATAATCGGAAGCACTATCATTCGTCTTTCTTGAAGATGAATTGCATGATTGTAATATAAAAAAAAGTAGAAGTGTTAATGCTATGACTTTAATTCTATTATGAAAGCAGATTACTGTAAATTTAATTTTATCTATAAGAATAATTGTTTGTTAATTCCACTTGAAAGCGAAATAGGAACAAGGCTTGTTAGTTGCATTTCTAATTCCATGAACTGATGGTGAAGTGATGAAATAAAAATCTCCTTTCTTAGCCTGGTATTCTTTTCCGTCAATTGTCATTTCAGTCTCACCTGATAATACTAATATTATTTCAGTCTCAGCATGTTCATGTGGTGTATGACTTAATCCTTGTTTATTTAAAAATGTAACATGCATTTCAAATCGTTCGCACATCGCTGTAGATCGATCGAAGTATTTACGGCCACTGCGATCTCCGTTGTGAGTTATTTTTAAAGAATCTGCATTCAACATCAGTGATCCGCCGTTTGCCATACCTCTTGCTAAATCCATTTTCTTTTTTGATTTATACTTCATAACGAAATACGTAAGGTTTGTTTCCCCTATGTTTTCAATCGAAATGGTATCGGTGGGTAATAATAGTAATACACCAGCTGGTCCTAAAATGGCACTTTTATCCTCAATGGTAACTCTCATTTGACCCTCTGTAACAATAATACACTCTTCCATGTCGACATGAGTGCACTTCTCGCTGGGTTCAGCGCCTGGATACATTACCGTTGAATGCATTTGAAGGTGTTCAAAATAGGGAGTTGTACCTTCGAGAATTTTTCTTGTTTCTCTTAATTTGTCAATATTTACAGGATGCTCTTCCCATTTATAGACGCCCCCATTGATGTCTTTTAATTGTGCCGTTGTTATTAGGCTTAAAAAACAGAGATTAATAAATATGATTATTCTTTTAGTAGTCATTATCTATATGTTATTTCCAATATTGATTTTAATATGGGGATTTAGCTTTAGGTGTAAACCTGTCTATATGACAAATATACTAAAACTTCTTTATAGTATTATAAGTTATAT
>CALZEK010000202.1 GCA_945639745.1 uncultured Bacillaceae bacterium | reverse complement strand
TTTCAATGATTACGGCATAACGAATCATTTTTTCAACTTGTGCAATACGCGTTTCTACAAATGCTTGTTCTTCTTTTGCTGAGTCATACTCTGAGTTCTCTGATAAATCTCCAAAATCTCTAGCTATTTTAATTCTTTCAACAACTTCTTTTCTTTTTACTGTTTTTAATGTGTGTAACTCTTCTTCTAACTTTTCTTTTCCATCTTCTGTCATATAAAAGCTTTTCTCTTCTGTCATTTTATACATGCTCCCTTAATTTTATTTTTTTATACTAAGTGCAATTCCGTCTCCGATTGGAAGAATTGACGTATGATAATTTTCATTATTCATTAACCAAATATTGTAATCATTAATTTTTTTACCCAATTTTTGAAATCTATTGTGATCCGTTAATTGTCCTGTTGCATAACCTTTAAACAATACATTATCTGTTATAATAACACCTTCATCTGCTTGTAATGCCATTGCATATTCAAAGAATTTTTTATATTGACCTTTAGCTGCGTCTATAAAAATAAACTCGAATTTTTTTTCCTCTTCAATTAGTTTTGGCAAGGTGTCAAGTGCATCTCCTGCTATTAAATTCACATGATTATTAAGTGAATATTTAGCAATGTTATTTTTTGCTTGGCTGATCATTTCGATATCTCTTTCAAGTGTTGTAATTTTTGATTTAGGTAATGCATGATGCATTGATAAAGCTGAGTATCCAATAGCTGTGCCAATTTCTAATATATGTGCTGGATGTGATAACTTAATTAACTGAGTAATAAATCTCATGCTCACAGGTTCGATAATTGGCACGCGATTTTCTTGTGCATATGTGATTAGCTCTACTTCCCATTCTGCTTTTTCCGGTAAAATATTTCTTAAGTATTCTGTAATGACCTCTTGATTATTCATCATTTTCACTTAATTCCTGCCATTCATGCTTATATTGATTTTTAATTTTATTGTGTTCGTCTAATGTTTCTGAATACAATGTTTCTCCTGATGGTCTTGCATAGAAATATTCTGCAGTAAAGTCTTTGCCTTCTGGTGTAATAGCTGCTTTAATTGATTCAATACTTGGCGAATCAATCGGACCAACAGGTAAACCAGAAACGACATAGGTGTTATAAGGTGAATCTACTTCAATATCATCGTATGAAATCAGCGTTTTATGTTCGCCAAGTGCATAAGAGACTGTTATGTCACTTTGTAACTTCATATTTGAATTAATTCTATTTATAAATACTTGTGATACTTTTTCACGGTCTTCATCATATTTAGATTCTCTTTCAATAACAGACGCCAATGTTAATATTTCATGTACATTGAAATCAACTTTTTTATCAGTTAATTCTTCTGTTAGATGATCATCTGTTCTTTCGACCATTGAAGTTATAATATCTTCTATTTTAGGTTCTTTATCAAAATATTCATAAGTTGATGCAAATAAATAACCTTCCAAAGGATAAATAATGTCACTATTTTTAACTTCTTCTGTGACAGTATTTGGATAAGCTTTTATTAATTTATCAATAAAAGCTTTATCATTTGCTGTTTTTAGAAAGTCATCTTTTGTAAATTCAAATTTTTTCGAATATAACTCAGCTATTTGTTCTAACGACTTACCTTCTGGTATCGTCACTTTATGAGTTGGTTCATTGATTACTTTACCGCTTTGTAATTCTTCGATTACTTCTTCGATTGTTTGTGATGGTGATAATTCATAACTTCCCGCTTGAAAATCAGCTTTATTTTTCAATTTTACATAAACACTAAATAATTTAGCATTTTTAATAATCTTGTTTTCTTCTAATATATTTGCTATACCTGATGAAGATGAACCTAGAGGTATTTCAACTTCAACAGTAGAATTATCATTTCTATCAACAGGTTTTAATCCAGAACTAACATACATATAGCCGGAAAAAAGAACGATTAAAATCACTAATATAATAGCAATTATAACGAAAAAAGAAGTTTTTTTAACGATATAAGATTCTTTATCATTATCTGACACTCTTTTGCCTCCTATTTAGCAATTTTCTTAAAATATATTCTCTTATTAACAAATGATAAGAATGGTATTAGATACCATTCTTATCATTCTTTTAGAGTAATGTATTTAAGACTTCTTCTACTAAATCCCATTCTTCATCAGATTCGATTTGAAAAACTTTTAAATCATCGCCTTCTTCTTCATAACGGAAGACATAAAGATCAGCTTCCTCGGCTTCAACTTGTTCAATTGGTACTACAGCAATATATAATGCATTTGTTTCATCAAGTTCAAAAGGAAGAACAACTTCAAATTCGTGATCTACTCCCTCATCATCAGGTATGAATATTCTTTCATTTGCTTCAATTTTATTATCAGACATATACTAACCTCCTATATTATAATAATTGATCAAGATAACCCTGTAAAATCATCACTGCTGCCATCTTATCAATTACTTTTTTTCTCTTAGCGCGACTAACATCCGCTTCAATCAACATGCGTTCTGCAGCAACTGTAGAAAGTCGCTCATCCCATAATGAAACTGATATACCATGTACTTCTTCACAATGTTTAGCATATTCTTCTGAAGCTTCACCACGGATACCTATTGAACCATTCATATGTTTAGGTAGTCCAATTACAATATGGGATACTTCATATTTTTTTATAATTTCTTTTAGTTGCTTATCTGCTGAATCAATTTGTTCTTCTCTCCAATCAATCGTTAAGAGTCCTTGTGCAGTAATTTTTAAAGCATCACTTAATGCAACTCCGATTGTTTTTGATCCAACATCTAGTCCGATAATTCTCATTTTAACCCCTTTGTTTGCTCTTCTAAATAAAACTTAACAAGCTCTTCAATTATTTCATCACGTTCTAATTTACGCATTAAATTTCTCGCATCTTTATGACGTGGTATATAAGCTGGGTCACCTGATAATAAATAACCTACAATTTGATTAATTGGATTATAACCTTTTTCTTCTAGAGCTTCATGAATTGTTATTAAAGCACTTTTAATATCTTGATCATATGGCTCATCGGAAAAGTTGAATTTCATTGTTTTATCTATTGAACTCATTGTGACACCTCATTTGAATTAGTCGTTCATACATTTTACCATGTATCTAAGATAATTGTATCACTTTATGCAGATAAAAGGCTAATATATAAATCTAGTT
>CALZEK010000201.1 GCA_945639745.1 uncultured Bacillaceae bacterium | reverse complement strand
TTCTTATCAAGCTTCATAGCTCGAGCTGTTACACTACCGATAGCATATAAAATAAGCACATAAATAAGCATAAAAGAAATGACCAGCACAAAAATTGATGGCGCGATTGTTGTTTCATATAATTTCACAAAAATAAATGCCGGTACAAAAATATAAATGTTTAATTTAGCAATCGTTTGTAGATCTAACTTATATTTTATTTGAACGATATAACCTACAATTAATACAAGAAAAACAGGTAAAATAATTTCCTTTAAAATATAGAAAAATTCAAGCATGAATGAAGGCACCTTCTTTTGACATTACTTTCTCATCATACTATCACAAATAATAGACATAAAAAATAGCCAGGGTGCATTTAAAAATCAAATGCATCCTAGCTTCTATTTAAATTTTATCGAATAAACAATGTTGTATTTTTTTTAGTTTTTTTAAGTTCTTCTTCTCTTACCTCTTGTATCGAATCATCAGCGTGTTCTTCAGTCGTCTCTTCGCTAACTAGTAACTTATCTTTACAGTATGCTTTATAAGCGACTTCATCTGGTTCTTTAATCACACACCATTCCCCCTTTACAACATGTAATATTATATCACAGAATGAAATATATGTGAATTTTTTGTTACTTATTTGTAATATGCGAGGCGTTTTTTATTTATAATTCACGCCTCTTTTTCTCGGATTTCATGTGGTAAAACACGAATTGATTCATTTAACACATCTAACTTATTTTCAATCCGGTGTAATAAATAAAATGTTATCACAACAGGGAAGCCAAGCTCAGTCACAAATGCAAGCCACGTTTCCATATTTAACCCTCCAATTCCTTTAAAAAAAGCAGATAAACTATAAATAGCTTATCTGCTTTTAATTTAAATTATTTCAATTTCTTCCACGAGTTGTTCAACTACACGTGCGCCTTCTTTTGTTAATAAGTCACCACCTGAAGATGTAAAAACATTCTCAGCAATAATCGCATCCATCGCTTCGTTAACGATAACTGGATCAATTGGATCGACTGGGTTATCTAAATTAAAACGAACCAACTTATCATCTTCATTTCTAAAACGTAATTCAATTGTCTTCATCAATTTCACCACCTTTTTCAACTTTTAAAATTAATTTAAATATAAATGCTTCACATCATTACGTGCAATATTTGCAAGTGTTGATGTCTGAACACTTAGTAATGCCTGTGCGACATTAAAGACCGCTTCATCTGTCGAATTTGTTTTAATGTTACTAAACGTCTTCGTCTTTTGAATCGAACGACCGCTTGCTGGGTCAATTCCAACAGCAAGTACTAAACGCAACTGCGAACTTCTAAGATCTGCTCCAACCATTTCCTCACCCCCGCTTCACAAACTATACTCGGTCACTCGCTTGAAAAAGGGGTGAATGGATTAAAACTTTATTTAATTTAAGATTAATAATATACATTTAATTTAATTAATAGTATAATGGTGGTTAGCTTTTATTTAGGTTTATGAAGGAGAAGAAAAACGTGGTAGATCAATCAAATCGTACAACGCGAAAAAAAGTTGTTAAAAAACGTAGACTAAGAAAACGCGTCATCATACTACTATTATTATTAATTCTATTACTTGCTGTAAGTGCTTATGGTATTTATTTATATTTCCAAGCGCAATCAGCCCTAACTGATTCATTTGAGTCTGACGGGCGTGGCAATGACAAATCTGCTCTTAGAGCTGAAGGTGTTAACCCAAAAATGGATAACGTTTCTGTTTTAATTATGGGGGTTGATACAAGTGATAAACGTGAAGATACTGGACCTGGAAGAACAGATGCTTTAATTTATGCAACATTAAATAAGAAAACAAAAAGTGTCAAACTTGTCAGCATTCCAAGAGATTCCTATGTATATATTCCTGAAGTTGATTACAGTACAAAAATTAATCATGCCCATGCGCATGGCGGTACAAAAGCAACCATTGAAACCGTGGAAAACCTCTTCCAACTACCCGTTGATTACTATGTTAAATTAAACTTTGAAGCATTTATTGATGTCATCGATACATTAAATGGCATTGAGATGGACGTTCCTTATGAACTTAAAGAACAAAATTCACAAGATAAGTCTAATGCGATTCACTTGATGCCTGGAAAACAACTTTTAAATGGTGAAGAAGCTTTAGCCCTTGCGCGAACAAGAAGATATGATAGTGATGTTGAACGTGGTAAGCGTCAACTGCAAATCATCGAAGCAGTTGTTGATAAATCTGTTTCCATCACATCGCTTTTAAAACTTGATAATCTGATTAAAGATGTCGCCTCTAATATCACAACGAACTTAACTTTTAAAGATATGAAGAGCTTAGTTGCTTACGGCTCATCTACAGATGATATCGATATTGAAAGCTACTCGATTGATGGTTATGACTATCAACCTGCTGGTGTTTATTACTGGCAGCTTGACGAAGCGTCATTACTAGAGACAAGAAACATTCTAAAAGAACATCTTGAATTAACAGATGAGGATGTAAAAGAAGATCCAGAGATGGATGTTCAGGATATTGAAGAAAATGATAGTCAAGATATTTAGATGAAAAAGCTCGATAGAAATTATTCTATCGAGCTTTTAATTTTTCTTGATTAGGTGGGTGATAAAAATTAGCTCCTAACCAATCCTTACCAAATAAAGCATCATAACTAATAAAACGATAATCTGCTATTTTCTCTTTTAATTCTGGTGATAAATCTCTATCTAGGATTTTTCCTTCTTTTGTATAGATAAAATCTTTACCAATTCTCAAGACTCCGTCTTCCATTAATTCATAAAGTAAGCCTTGAAAAGGTGAGACGTAATAATTACCTTCCTTTAATAGCATCGGTATAAAAAACAAGGGTGAGATATCTTCATACTGATTCCCTGATTTACTCCGGTCATGATTCATATATAAAAACCACGGCGTTTGATGAAGTTTTTCTTCGTCAAAAATATCTTCAAGTCCTGTAAATAAATTAGGTAAGTGATCTCCATAAAACAATAAATTAATATCCTTATCTGATTGATCTAGCTCTTTAATTAACTCATCTATCGCTTCATCAGAGGCTTTTAATCCTTGCAGATAATTAAACAAGCCTTCTTTTTGGTCACTTGGATATCGATCACTAATTTCTAAACTATATACCATATCCTCAATTTCACCACTATAGGGAGAATGATTTTGCATTGTTAATAT
>CALZEK010000200.1 GCA_945639745.1 uncultured Bacillaceae bacterium | reverse complement strand
GCAACTAAAATAAAAAAAAGGGTAGTTTACTATGTTTAAACTTCAAGAAATGCGTGAATTAATTCGTTTAATCGATAAGTATACTATTAATGAATTTACTTATGAGAAAGATGATTCAAAAATTAAAATTAAAAAGACGGCAACTGGTACGGCCCAAGTAGAAGCACCTGTTATTGAAGCAGCAGCTCAAGCAACTGCACCAACACCAGCTGCAACACCAGCACCAGCAGCTCAAGCGCCAACGCCAGCTGCAAAAGAAGAAGCTCCAGTCTCAGAAACAACAGAAGCTTCAGAAGACTTAGAAGAAGTTCTATCTCCAATGGTCGGTACATTTTATCAAAAACCATCACCTGAAAGCGATCCATATGTTGCTGTTGGCGATAAAGTTAGCGAAGATACGATTGTTTGTATCGTAGAAGCAATGAAGCTATTTAATGAAATTGAAGCTGAATTAAACGGGGAAATTGTAGAAATTCTTGTAAATGATGGCGATTTAGTAGAATATGGTCAACCATTATTTAAAGTAAAAACGAAGTAAGGGGCGATTCAATTGATTAAAAAAATATTAATCGCTAACCGAGGAGAAATTGCAGTTCGAATTATTAGAGCTTGTAAAGAACTCGATATTCAAACGGTAGCAGTATATTCGGAAGCAGATAAGGAATCTTTGCATGTTCAATTAGCTGATGAAGCTTATTGTATTGGTCCAGCTGCAGGAACTGATAGTTATTTAAACATTACTAATGTTATCTCTGTTGCTTCAGCAACGGGATCAGATGCAATTCATCCAGGATACGGATTTTTAGCTGAAAATGCTGACTTTGCAGAAGTGTGTGAAGAGTGTGGGATTAAATTTATTGGTCCTTCAGCTGATTCTATTAGCAGAATGGGTATTAAAGACGTTGCTCGTAAAACAATGGCAAAAGCAGGTGTGCCAATTGTTCCTGGTTCTGATGGCGTATTAAAAGATGAAGCTGATGCAATCAAAGTAGCTGAAGAAATTGGTTATCCAGTAATCATTAAAGCTACTGCTGGTGGAGGTGGACGTGGTATTCGTGTTGCACGAGACGAAGAATCATTAAAATCGGGCATGAAAATCAAACAAAAAGAAGCCGAAACAGCATTTGGTAATCCAGGTGTTTATTTAGAAAAGTTCATTGAAGATTTCCGTCACGTTGAAATTCAAGTCCTTGCCGATGAGCATGGAAATGTTATTCACTTAGGTGAGCGTGATTGTTCAATTCAAAGACGTCTACAAAAATTAGTTGAAGAAACACCATCTCCTGCTATTACACCTGAAATTAGAAAAGAAATGGGCGAAGCTTCAGTTAAAGCTGCTAAAGCAGTTGATTACAGAGGAGCAGGTACGATTGAATATATCTTTGATCGTGTTGATCAAAAGTTTTATTTCATGGAAATGAATACACGTATTCAAGTAGAACATACAGTAACTGAAATGGTAACTGGTATTGACTTGATTAAAGAACAAATTCGTGTTGCTAATGGCGAAGAACTTGCTCATAAACAAGAAGATATTCATTTAACGGGTTGGTCAATCGAATGTAGAATTAACGCTGAAAACCCATATAAAGACTTTATGCCTTCACCAGGTAAGGTAGATATGTACTTAGCGCCAGGTGGTTTTGGTGTTCGTGTGGATTCAGCGGTTTATCCAGGATATTCAATTCCGCCATTTTACGATTCAATGGTAGCTAAATTAATTTCTTATGCACCAACAAGAGAAGAGGCTATTAAACGCATGAAGCGAGCGCTTGATGAGTTTGTCATTGAAGGTATACATACAACAATTCCATTCCATTCACAAATAATGGATAATGAAGTATTTAAAGCAGGCGATTTCAACACAAACTTCTTAGCAGATAATCCAATTATCGAGATTGAGAAAAAATAAAAAGTTGAATTAAAGAAGTCAAAAGGGTTATTCCTTTTGACTTTTTCTTGTTGTATTTTCTAGCTAAATAAGGTTAAATCTGATAGTATTTGAAAGAGATTATAATACAAGGAGTTAATGCAATGAAACGTCATGAAGCAAGAGAGAAAGCTTTTCAAACCTTATTTCAATTAGATATAAATGAGATAGAAATCGAGATTAAAAATGATGATCCATATTTAGAAACTGTCATTCGTGGCGTAATAGAAAATGTAGAAGCAATTGATTTACTCGTTAGTACTCATTTAGAAAACTGGGCACTAGAGCGATTGCCTTATGCAGAAAGAACAATATTAAGAATTGCAACTTATGAAATTAAATATTTAGATGATATCCCAGTTAATGTTTCCATAAATGAAGCAATTGAACTTGCTCATAAATATGGTGATGAAAAATCTGGGCAATTTATTAATGGTGTTTTATCTAAAATAATCAAATTAGGGGAGTAATACATATGTCAGCAGAAGTGATTAATGGTAAAGATTTAGCAAAAGAAATTCGTGATGAATTAAAAATTGAAATAACTGAATTAAAAAAACAAAATATAACACCACATTTAACAGTTATTATCGTAGGTGATGATCCTGCATCACATTCTTATGTTAAAGGAAAAAAGAAAGCTTCAGCAGAAGTTGGTATGAGCTCAGAAATAATTGAATTACCTAAAGATATAACAGAAAAAGAATTACTAGATAAAATTCAAGTATTAAATAATGATTCAAGTGTTCATGGGATACTTGTTCAGTTACCTTTGCCTGAACAAATTGATGAACAGCACGTGATTGAAACAATTAATCCTAGAAAGGATGTTGATGGTTTCCATCCTATTAACGTTGGTAAAATGATGTTAGGTGAGGATACTTTTTTACCATGTACACCTTTTGGAATTATAACGATGTTAAAATCGCGTAATATCGAAATAGCTGGTAAACATGCCGTAGTAATTGGCAGAAGTAATATAGTTGGTAAACCAGTTGGTCAACTATTATTAAATGAAAGTGCAACAGTTACATATTGTCATTCTAAAACAAAAGATTTAAAAAAATATACGACAGACGCAGATATTTTAATTGTTGCTATTGGTAAAGAACATGTTATTAGTGCAGAAGATATTAAAGAAGGCGCAGTTGTTATTGATGTTGGTGTCAACAGTACTGAAGCAGGTACGTTAACAGGTGATGTTGATTTTGATTCTGCAAAAGAAAAAGCATCATATATCACACCTGTACCTAAAGGTGTTGGTCCAATGACAATAACAATGTTACTTCAAAACACT
>CALZEK010000199.1 GCA_945639745.1 uncultured Bacillaceae bacterium | reverse complement strand
TGATAGTATGTCTGAAACATTAGAAAGAGTTCAAAAAATAATTGCTCAAAGTGGGTTAACTTCTCGAAGAAAAGCAGAAGAATTGATTTTAGAAGGTCGTGTCCAAGTAAATCAAAAAACCATCACTGAACTGGGCACTAGAGTATCACCAAAAGATGAAGTTTCTGTAGATGGTGTCCCTTTAGATAAAGAAAAATTAGTCTATTATCTTTTATATAAACCACGAAGTGTTATTTCAAGTGTAAGTGATGATAAAGATCGTGAAGTCGTTATTGATTTAATGCCGACAATTGAAGAACGTATATTCCCAATCGGACGTTTAGATTACAATACTTCAGGTGCATTATTATTAACGAATGATGGAGAGTTTGCTAATTTATTAATGCATCCACGTTATGAAATAGAGAAGATTTATGTCGCATGCTTAGAAGGTATCCCAACAACAAAACAATTAGAACAGTTAAAAACAGGTGTTTATGATGAAGGCGATCATTTAACAGCTGTTAATTATCGTGTTCTTTCAGTTGATAAAAAGAAAAATATAATGATACTTGAAATTAAATTAAAAGAAGGAAAAAATAGACACATCCATAGAATGATGGAAGGAATAGGTTTTCCTGTCGCTAAATTAAAACGCGAAAAATATAGCTTTATAACACTTAAAGGATTACAACCAGGTCAATATCGAAAATTGACATTTAATGAAGTTAAAGAATTAAAAGAATTAGCGGAACAAAATCTCAAGTAAATAAAAATATATGTAAATGTATGATTTTATAGGAGTGAGTTTTTTGGGATTAGATAAGGTAAGAGATAAGAAAAAAACTAAAATGAGAAATCGTTATATATATAGAGCTTCCATTTTACTAATATTAGGAGCAGCTTTAGCATATGCACTTATTACTAATTTATCTGGTGAAAAAGATACAAGTCATGATATCGGTGATGAAGCACCTAATTTTGAATTAACGCAAATTAATCAATTTAATGATGAAGAAAAAATTAATTTAAGTGAATTAAAAGGTAAAGGCGTTATGTTAAATTTCTGGGGAACTTGGTGTCCACCATGCAGAGATGAAATGCCTTATATGGAATCTTTATATCCAGAATACAAAGAAAAAGGTGTTGAAATTGTCGCAGTTAATTTAGATCAAAGTAAATTAAAAGTAGAACAATTTATTAAAGAATTCGATTTAACATTCCCTGTACCACATGATAGTAGAGAAGAAGTTATGGAACTTTATGGAATTGGTCCACTTCCTAGTACTGTATTCATTGATCCTGATGGTGTTATAAATGATATTGTTATCGGTGGTTTAACATTAGATAGAATCGAAACACACTTAAAGGAAATACAACCTGAGTAATAAATTGTGAGGGATTAAAATTGGAAAAAATAAAATGTGAATGTGGTCATATTAACCCTGAAGGAACAGTGCTTTGTGAAGCGTGTGGTAAACCAGTTGAAGGTAACCAGCACATTGAGGGTAACGACGATCAAAAATTATTAAATATGCGTTATGATGGAAGTGCGAGAAGGTCACAAACTTATAACCGACGAATTGTCGATAAGGTATGGACGTTTTTTTCATCTGTAAAAGTAGGAATCTGGTTGATTGTTATCGCTCTACTTGCGAGTGGAATAGGAACTATCTTTCCACAAGCAATGTACATACCTGCTGAGGCACCAAATCGTGATCCAGCAGTATTCTATGAAGATTACTATGGTATCGCAGGAAAAATTTATTATCAGTTAGGCTTTCATGAAATGTATAGCTCATGGTGGTATTTAATTGTTATTGCTTTAATAGGTATATCATTAGTTATTTGTAGTTTAGATAGATTCATTCCTTTACGTAGAGCATTAAAAATGCAAAAACCAAAGCGCCATAATACATTCTTAACAAGACAACGTTTATATAGTAAAAGTGATAACATACGTGAAGAAGAAAAACAAAAGGTAGTTGCGTCACTCAAAAAGCAACGTTATAAAATTGTTGAAGAGGACGGACACGTTTTAGCAGAAAAAGGCAGATTTTCTCGTTGGGGTCCTTATGTAAATCATATAGGTTTAATTATAATATTATTAGCTGCTTTACTAAGAATGACACCTTTATTATATTTAGATGATTATGTTTGGGTTCGTGAAGGTGAAGAAATAATCATTCCAGGAACAGATAATGAATATTATATCGAGAATAAAAAATTTACTTTAGATGTTTATGATAAAGATGATCCAAGATTTAAAGATGCACTAGAAAAAGCAGGAGAAGTTCATAAAGGCTATACAACAGAAGTTAAAATTTCAAAAGTGAAAGATGATGCTGTTGTAGGTGCAGCTGATGAATTAGAAGTAGTTAAAACTGATAAGATTATGATGAATCATCCAGTAAAATTTGATGGATATACTTTATATCAATCTGGATATCAGGAAAACGAATTTAAAACAATGTATTTTGATGTAGTTAAAGCAGCTGATGAAAATCAAGAAGTAATTGATAGTATTGAAATTGATTTAAGAAATCCGCAAGAATCTTATGAATTAGAGGATGGTATAAGAATTCAACTTGAACAGTTTTATCCTGACTATGCAATAGAAGATGGACAACCAATTACAAAAACAAAATATCCAAGAAACCCAGCTTTTGTATTTAGCGTATTCCCTCCAGAAAGTGATAAAGGTGAACTTAGTTTCTTAGGAATTGGACAAAATATAGATCCAACTGGTGAAAATGAGTATCAATTAGTTATGAATAAAATGCCCGAAACACTTTATGTAAGTGGAATTACTGTCAGAAGAGATTATACTCTACCATTATTTATGATTGGTGCAACCATTTTTATGATTGGAGTTATTCAAGGTATGTACTGGCAACATAGACGTATCTGGTTAAATCCAAATAAGGGTAATTTATTAATGGCAGCTCATACGAATAAAAACTGGTTTGGCGTTAAGAAAGATATAGAAAAAGCAATTGAAGGAACGAATGTAACTATGGTTGAAGATCAACAAGAATTAGATAAGTAAATTTTTAAATGAGTGTTTCAATTGTAGAATTTAATGAGTACGAGTATAACCACATTCTACGTTATTTCAATTGTGCTTTATTTAATAGCTACATTATTTTTTGGAGCGACAGTAAGAGATAAAAATGTTGAAACAAGTAAGAAAAAAAGTAATTACGGAAAAATAGGAATAACATTTACAATTATAGGTCTTGCTACACATATCGTATATTTCATATTACGTTGGATTGCAAGTGG
>CALZEK010000198.1 GCA_945639745.1 uncultured Bacillaceae bacterium | reverse complement strand
ATTTATAATGTTTTTGTGGATAGATTTAATAATGGTGATTCTAAACGTCACGAGCAAGTAGATATTGATGATGAACTTGCTTACCATGGTGGTGATATAAAAGGTGTTGAAGATAGATTAGATGTGATTCAAAATTTAGGTTTTACAACAGTGTTACTGTCACCTATTATGGATAATGCAAAAAAAGGTTATCATGGTTATTGGATTGAAGACTTTTATTCAATTGAAGAACAATTTGGCGATCCAGAAGCTTTAGAAAGTTTAATTCAAGCAGCTCATAAACGTGATATGAAAGTTGTTTTAGAATTAGTAACAAATTACTCAGCCGAATCATTTCTTGAAAAAGAAAGCAAAGCAACAAATGAATGGTTCAAAGATTCTAATATAGAACCAATAGATGCTAATGAATGGATGGATGATAGTTTAACATTTGATCAAACTAATCCGGAAGTTAAAGAATATTTATTAGATGTAGCAAGTTATTGGATGGATAATTTTGATATTGATGGCTACAAACTACATGCTGCAGATCAATCAGATCCTGAATTTATAGATGCTTTAACAAACGAAATAAAAAATAAAAATGATGATTTTTATATTTTAGCTGGTTTGTTACAAGCTGATGAGAATCAAACTATCGATTATTTAATAGATAATAAGAAGATAGATGCAATTGAAAATCCGCCTTTATATGAAACATTAAATGAGGTATTCCAAGAAGTAGCGCAATCCACTGAACAAATTTATGACACATGGGCAGAGAACGAAGATATCAACAACTTAATTTATATTGATAATATTAATACAGCAAGATTTTCTAATAATGCAGCTGATAATGGAAGAAATAGAGTAACTGCATGGAGTTTAGCCTTGGCAGCTATGTATACAATGCCTGGAGTGCCTGTTATTTATCAAGGATCTGAAACACCTATGTATGGTCCAGGATATCCTGAAAATAGATATATGGTTGATTTTACAAGTGGTAATCAAGACTTAGAAAAAGTTTTTGAAAAACTAGGAACGATTCGAGAAAACTTTCCTGCATTAGTTCATGGGACGTATTCGTTGATATCAACTGAAAATAATTTAACGCTTTACAAACGAGAATTAAAAGATGAAATTTTATATGTGGCGATTAATAATGATGATGAATCTCAAGTTGTTGAATTAGATGAATTATCTGAAGAGTATCAACTTAATGGATTAATTCAAGACCATATTGTCAGAGCTAATGACGATGGAGTATTTTCAATTGGCTTACCACGTGAAACAGCAGAAGTGTTTGTTGTGGAAGAAAATCAAGGTTTTAATTGGTTCTTTATTGGTTTTGTATCATTTGTATTTATTTTCTTTGTCTATTTTGTTATTCGTTTAACAAAATTACAAAATAAAAGAGAAAAAGAAGAGAAATAAAAATCTCGGTTACGATCAATTGATCGTAACCGAAATTTTTATTTATTTATAATATGATTCTATAACATTAATAATTTTTTGAGTTAGGAAATCCCATTCAACATCCATTTTTTTATTAACGGTAATGAAGTTTTGATATCCGAACACATTATCAACACCGTCTATATTCATTAATTCATTCATAACTTCATGCTCACTAACATCTCCTGGCATAACTGAAATACTAGCATCACCTTCAAACATAACGACATCTGTTGTAAATTTGATAGCATTTGGATTCGGTGTTGCTTCTGGTCTAACTGTCATAAAAAATCCTCCTCTTATTAATCATGTTGAGCTTATCATAGCAGATAATTAGTTTTATCGAAAGAAACTAGGTAATGATATGGTTTATTTTGAAATATGACTCTAAAAATTTTCTAACACCTTCATTATTATTCGTATCAGTTACATAGTTAGCAACTTTTTGTAGTTCATCCGAACCATTTTCCATAGCAACTCCAATGCCAGCATAATCAATCATTTCAATATCATTATTTTCATCACCAAAGGCAATAATATGTTCTTTTGGGATCTTATAAAATTCGGCAATTTTTTTTAAGGCAGCTGCTTTGTTCATTCCTTTTCGCATAACTTCTAATATAAAGAATGGTGGTCCCCAATTTCTTATTTGAATAGAATCTGGTAAATAACTTTTAAATTTATTAGCTAGTTGATCTATCTGAGAATCATTAGGATAAATAAGCATAATTGTTGGGTCAGCTTTTAATTTATCTTTAATTCTTCCAATAATGACAGGATCTACTAATTTGTTTGGTTGATAAAAGTTTAAAATACGTTCATCATGTTGGTCTAAGTAAATAGAATCGATTACTTTAGCTAAAATGTTTTTAGATTGTGAAGCATACGACATATCAATAATATCATAAGCATATTCTCTATTAATTGGTTGATGATAAGTGCCCCAATTTATATCTCTTGGATGGTGTAATAGCGCACCATTAGAATTAATCATAGGTGTATTTAAATTTAAATAATCGTAATAAAAGTTACTCATTCGATAAGATCTGCCGGTTGCAATAACAACGATATGACCTATACTGATAAGTTTTTTTATTAACATCTTAGTTTTAGGGACAATCTCTTTCTCTGTTGATAATAATGTACCATCTAAGTCTAAAACAATTAAATGTTGTCTCATTCGCAATGTCATTCACCTCGCTGTCTATAATAATAGCAAATATATTTAAATAGACAAATTTTCAATGTTTTGCTCTTGGCAAATGAATCTTTATTCAGTAGAATGAAAATGAAGTATGAAGACGAAAGGATATAAAAATGATAACAATAAAAAATGAAAGAATAGCCAAAATTGAAAGTTTAGTTATTGAAGCAAATGAACATAAGAATAAACCATTACCTACAGTCATATTTTATCATGGTTTTCAAAGTGCTAAAGAAAATAATTTAACATTAGCTTACTTGTTAGCAAAAGAAAATTATCGTGTTATTTTACCAGATGCACGCTATCATGGAGAGCGGAGTGAAAACTTAACAGATACTGAAATGTCTCTTGCTTTCTGGGAAACGATATTAGCAAACATAGATGAATTAAAAAAAATTAAAGCAGCTTTAGAAAAAGATAATTTAATATTAAACAATCGAATTGGTGTAGCAGGTACGAGCATGGGAGGAGTTACAACGACAGCGCTCTTAAAAGAATATAAATGGATTAAAACAGGTGTTGTTTTGATGGGGTCACCTGAATTGACTAATTTTGGTAGTCAATTAATCGATAGCTTTAATAAAACATCAGAAGAAAAAGTAATAAAATTAGCAGAAATATTGGCTAGATACACAGGACCTA
>CALZEK010000197.1 GCA_945639745.1 uncultured Bacillaceae bacterium | reverse complement strand
TCTAAACATATCAAATCCGCCAACTAATATAGCAGTGGCAAAAAGACCAATTGTAATGGAAGATTTAGCTCCTAGAGTGAATGAAGAAGTATAACCTATAATTAAGAATATTAAAGATGTAAGCATTAATATATTTTGTCTATTCTTAAAAAAAGGCACTTTTTCAAAAGAACTATTTTGATTAGCTTCAATAACTTTAATATTATCAAAAGCACCAGCTTTTTCTAAATCTTCGGTAGTGACATCACCAGAAACAGTTACTTTTGATGCACCAAAATTTAAGATAACATCATCGACAGTATCAATGTTACGTATGTTTTTTTCAAATTGTTTCGCGCAATCAGCACATGTTAATCCTTGTAAACGATACTCTTGGCTACTCATTTATAACACCCTCTTTAGCGTGAATCATTGCAATATAGACAAGTTGTCTGACATGGTCATCATCAAGTGAATAAAAAATAAGTTTACCTTCTCTTCGTTGTTTAGCTAATTTCATTGTATAGAGTAAACGTAAATGATGAGATGCTGTAGCAGAACTTGAATCGATAATATTAGCTACATCGCATACACATAACTCTTTTGAAAGTGTAAGTGCATAGGCGATTTTAAGTCTAGTAGGATCAGCTAAAGCCTTAAAAATGTCTTCTACACCAAATACATCATTCATTTTAGGTTTTATTTGATTAACTAATTCTTCATTGTAACAAAATGTATCGCAAGCATTATTTTTATTTATAGTAGACATAATTCCACCTCATTCAAATGATTGTTTGTTTATGCCTTAACTATAAAACTTCGCTTAATGAAAGTCAATCAAACTATCATTTGAATGAATAATGTCAAAGTTATTCCACACTTTTTTATAAAATAACAGTTACAATGAAAAGAGTAAAAATAATTCATGTTGGAGTGGTAGTTATGAAAAAGATATTAATTGTCATAGGAATCATTATTTTAGGAATATTAATTGTAGGATTTGGTTTTGAAAAAGAAACAAAACCGCGAGAGGATACACGCTTGATATTAGAGCATACGTATAAAACATACATTGCGCCAACTTGTTTTGAAGATTCTGGTGCGACAAATTACTTAGAGGATTCAGATTTAGAGATGGCCAAGCAATTGGAATATAAGCCCCATGACGATTGTACTGAGGAAGCATTAAAGCCATATAAAGAAAAAATTATAATAAGTTTTTTACATGACTTGGGATTGTTGAAAACAGAATGGTCGACATGGTAAAGTAAAAATCCCCTTTAGCTGAAAAGTTAAAGGGGGTTTTTTTATAAACTTGATTGAATAAAGTTTCTAATGTCATCATATTTTTTTTGATGTAGTAAATCAACAATCGCACTGCCGACAATGACTCCATCACAAACTGTATGCATTTTTTTAGCTTGAGTGGCGTTGGAAATACCAAAACCAGCAAGAACTGGAACCTTGCTTGATTTGCTTAAGTTAGATAAGTAGTTATAAACACGTTCTTGATGTTCGGCACGTTTACCCGTTGTTCCTGTAACAGATACCGCATAGAGAAAACCTTCTGAATCATTAGCAATTTTATTCAGTCGCTCTTGTGTACTCGTTAAGGCAGCTAATCTAATATAGGCAATATCATTAGATTGAAGAGGAGCCAAAAGAAAATCTTCTTCTTCATAAGGTACATCAGGAATAATTACACCACTAACACCAGCTTGTTTACAATCTATTGCAAATTTTTCAATCCCATAATTGAAAATAGGATTAATGTAAGTCATTAAAATAATTGGAATATTAACTTCATTAATAAATGATTTTAAGGTTTCAAGTACACTCGTTAAAGTAGTTCCAGCTTCTAATGAACGTAATCCAGCTGCTTGAATAACAGGGCCATCGGCAACGGGATCAGAAAAAGGTATTCCTAATTCAATAGCAGAAACTCCACAAGATTCTAAGAAAAGAATATTTTCTTTTAAAGCATCAATTCCACCATCACCTGCCATAATATAAGGAATAAATAACTTTTCCCCATTAGCTACTTTATTATTTAAATGTAATTCAAGCTTTGTTTTACTCATTATTCCTATCTCCTTTTAACAAGTTTCTAACTTGATTAATATCTTTATCTCCACGTCCAGAAAGAGAAACAATAATAGATTGATCAGATTTCATTTGTGGCGCTAATTTCATTGCATACGCTATTGCGTGTGCACTTTCTAAAGCAGGAATAATCCCTTCAATGTGAGACAGCAATTGAAATGCCTCTAAGGCTTCACCGTCAGTAATAGAATCATAAGTTACCCGGTTAATCTCGTGTAAGTGACTATGTTCAGGTCCAACACCTGGATAATCAAGGCCTGCAGAAATAGAAAATGCTTCAGTAATTTGTCCGTGTGCGTCTTGGAGAAGCTCAGTCATTGTTCCATGTAAAATACCGGTAGTTCCTGTAGTTACGGCAGCAGAGTGCTTATTGCTGTCTAAACCAAGGCCTCCAGCTTCAATGCCGTAAATTTTAACGCTTGAATCATTGATAAATGGATAAAATAATCCCATAGCATTACTACCACCACCAACTGGAGCGATGAGTGCATCTGGAAGTAAGCCAGTTTGCTCTTTAAATTGTCTTTTTGCTTCTGTACCGATTACTGATTGAAAATCACGTACAATCATTGGAAAAGGATGTGGTCCAACAACAGATCCTAAAATATAATGCGTGTCTTCAACATGTGCAACCCAATAACGTAAAGCTTCGTTTACAGCATCTTTTAAAGTACCACTACCATTTGGGACGCTCCTTACTTCAGCACCGAGTAATTCCATTCTAAATACATTAGGCTCTTGTCTTTTAATATCAACTTCGCCCATAAAAATGATACATTCTAGATCAAGTAAAGCACAAACAGTAGCAGTTGCGACACCGTGTTGTCCGGCACCTGTTTCTGCAACAATTTTTTTCTTGCCCATTCTTTTAGCTAAGATTGCTTGGGCAATCGCGTTGTTTATTTTGTGAGCACCAGTATGATTTAAGTCTTCGCGTTTAAGGTAGACTTGGGCACCACCTATTTTTTTAGTTAAATTTTCAGCCTTATATAGAGGCGTTTCGCGCCCGACATACTGCTTTAAATAATAATTAACTTCATCTTGAAAGGATGTATCTTCTTTTGCTTTTTTATATGCGTTTTCCAGTTCAATTAAAGCAGGCATAAGTAATTCAGGTACATAGCGTCCACCATATTTTCCGTACTTACCTTCTAAATTGGGCATTTTATATAGAGTCATTAAATGATCGTCCTTTCTTT
>CALZEK010000196.1 GCA_945639745.1 uncultured Bacillaceae bacterium | reverse complement strand
TGCTATTTTAATTCCTTGGGCCATATACGAGCTTGTTGCGGGTAGTTTTGGTATTGGCATTGCCTTAGCTGCTTTATACATTGCAGTTGCAGGAACAAGACAATTTATTGAACCCAAAATACTCTCATCAAGTTTAGATTTAGATCCACTAGCCACTTTAATGTCATTATTTGTTGGCTTTAAACTATTTGGTTTTCTTGGTTTAATTATTGGCCCAATTGGGCTCGTTCTAACTACTGCGCTTCACCGTACAGGTGTGTTTAAAGATATTTATAAGTATATTGTTCAACCCAAGAAGATTATAAAGTAATGATATTATTTATGAGGTGAATAAATGTTTAAAAAGCTTTCGGTACTTTTAATTATAGTTGGTTTTTCTATTTTAGCTTATGCAGGTTTTCAGTTATATTCATCATCTGCTAATGAATCAAAAAGATTAAATGAAGCGGTTGTCTCTGATAAAATAATTAATCATTTTGAGTCTGATACATTTGATTATAGTATCTTTAATACGGGAGATACAATTGGTGTTTTATATATTCCAAGACTTGATAGAGAAATTCCAATTATTGAAGGAACCGATGAAGATGAACTCGCTCAAGGTGTCGGTCATTATAAAGGAACTGGATTTCCAGGAGAAAACAAACAAATTCTTTTATCTGGTCATCGAGATACTGTCTTTAGAAAATTTGGAGACTTACAAGATGGTGATGAATTCCATCTCAAAATGGAACATGGGACATTCATTTACGAAATCAAAGATCATCTCATCGTCAGTGCCGACGATACTAGCGTAATTGATCCTGATCGAGAAGATGAAGTTTTAACTGTATCAACTTGTTATCCATTTTCATATATTGGAAGTGCACCTGATCGTTATGTTGTCCATGCTTATCCCGTTATCAAAGAAGAAAAACCTTAGAGAGTATTACTCTCTAAGGTTTTTTTATACTTGTGGTCCTTCTACTTTCTTTTTCTTTCTAAAATCAAGTGGGCGTTCTTTAATATCTCGTCCTCGTAATACTAACCATAATTGTGAAGCTAGTAAGAGTGATGAATAAAGCCCTGCAAGTAAACCGACAATTAACGCAATCGAAAATCCTGTAATCGACTCTGCACCAAAGAATAAGAAGATTACAACAGCAATTAATGTCGTTAATGTCGTATTTAAACTACGCGTAAATGATTGAACGACACTTCTATTCACTATTTCTGCTAATCGACTATAGGTCGTTACACGTTGCTCAATCCGAATGTTTTCCCGAATTCGATCAAAAATAACAATCGTATTATTAATTGTATAACCGACAAGCGTCAGTAAAGCTGCAACGATTGTCACATCAAATTCAATTTGGAAAATACTAAAGACGACTAAGATAAAGAAAACATCATGAATAATAGTCAGAATGGATGTTAAGGCAAAGTAAAACTCAAAACGCAAGGTGACATAAATAATCATTCCAATTGCAGCAATCCCTAACGCATAGAGTGCGTTCTTCACAAGCTCTTCACCAACAATTGGGGAAACAACACTGACACTCGGTTCTTTTCCATATTTATCACCAAACAAGCGTTTCACTTCATTAATTTTATCTTTTTCAAGTACAGTATCAAAACGATTAACTGCTATTTCTTCATTATCTCCTGAGAGAACAATCGATTTTGCTTCTAAATCAAGCGTTTTTAAATCCGCTTCAATTTCTTCTTTCGATAACGCATCTGATGCGAGTATTTCAACACGCGATCCGCTTGAAAAGTCAATTCCTGGATTTAATTGAAATATAAGTAAGGAAGCCCCGCCAATAACTATCATACTCAGCGTTAAAATAAAGATTTTTTTCTGATGACGGACGACATTAATTGTTTTATTAAAGAATGTTGGTTCGATTTCTTCAGTATGGTTTATATCTTGAATTTTTTTCGTATTCACACCAAACCATGATTTGCGATTTTTTAAATAACCGCTTTTCACCCATAAGCTTAAGAACAATCTTGTTCCATAAACAGCCGTTAGGAAACTAATTAAAATACTTATCATTAATATCGTGGCAAACCCTTTGATTGAGCTTGTTCCAAAAATAAATAAGACAACTGCAGCAAGCATTGTTGTAATATTAGCATCAAGAATTGTCGTTAATGAATTTTTCAGTCCCGCATCAAATGATGCTTTAACGGACTTACCTTTAATTAACTCTTCTTTAATACGTTCAAATGTAATCACATTTGCATCAACAGCCATCGCAACTCCTAATATAAGTGCTGCAATTCCTGGTAATGTTAAGACGCCATTCATTAATTGGAAGATTAATAAAATCAAATAAATATAAATAGCTAAGTTAATTGAAGCTAAAACACCGACAAAACGATAAACAACAATCATAAATAAGAAAATTAAACCAATCGCAATAAACCCTGCAAACACTGTTTCTTTAAGTGCTTGTTCTCCAAACTGAGCACCGACTGATGTGGAAAATATCTCTTCCATGTGAACAGGTAGAGAGCCTGAATTAATTATATCAGCCAAACGCTGCGCTTCTTCTACTGAAAAATTACCTGAAATCTCTACATCAGAGGTATTTAAGGTTTGGCTCACACGTGGTGCTGAAATAAATTTAGGTTCATCTTTAGTTACTTCTGCTTCAAAAGAATCTCCCTCTTCAAAATCCATCCAGATAACAAGTAAATTCTCACCTGGTGGCATGTCTTTGATTTCACTTGTTACTTGACCAAATTTTTTAGCATCTTTTAATGATAAGGTCACATTTGGTACTTTTGTATCTGGGTTATAATCTTGCTTTGCACTACCTTGTTTCACATCAGCTCCACTTAGTTGCTCTTGATCATTCACATCTCTAAATGAGAGTTGAGCTGATGTTGCGAGCATGTCACGTGCTTCTTCTTGGTCTTCAACTCCAGCAAGTTGCACCCGAATTCTATTTTCGCCTTCAATATCAATGACCGTTTCACTGATTCCTAATCTATTCACACGATCATTTAATGTTTGCACTGTTGCTTCAAGTAATGAACGATCTACTTCTTCACTCTCTTCAATCGGTTCAACTTCATACAACACTTCAAATCCACCTTGTAAATCTAAACCAAGGTTTATTTTCTTACTAATATCTTCTACAGTTATACCTATTGTACTTAATAGAAGTATCGTAATTAAAAAGAAACTCACTATGTAACTACGCTTTTTCATGCTCGACATCCTTTCAAGCTTAAAATCAATTATCCTTTTTAATTTTAACATTAGAGGGTCTCCCATCATCCCCCCTATTTAACAGA
>CALZEK010000195.1 GCA_945639745.1 uncultured Bacillaceae bacterium | reverse complement strand
GGTGTTGTTGTTGATGCTGGAAGATTTGATTGGACAAAAGGTAAATTCCCAGGATTTACAGAGCCAGATGAAAGTTATGGTGGTGTAAAATATGCTGATTTAGGCCCACCTGCATTTGCTCTTAAATTACGTGTTCAATTACTACGTGACACAGGTGCTTCATTAAGTCCTCACAACTCATTTTTACTTGTCCAAGGACTTGAAACGTTACATTTAAGACTTAAAAAACATAATGATAATGCGATTGGTGTTGTTAAATTCTTAGAAAATCACCCAGGCGTTAACTGGGTTAATCATCCGAGTCAAACTGATCATCCAACACATAATTTAGCTAATAAGTATTTTAAAGCAGGTTATGGTTATGGTTCTGTGATTACCTTTGGAATCAAAGGTGGACTTGAAGCTGGTAGTCAATTAATTGATAACATTAGACTATGGTCTCATGTTGCAAACGTTGGTGATGCTAAATCACTCATCATCCACCCTGCATCAACTACACATCAACAGTTAGATGCTGAAGGCCTTGCTAAAAGTGGCACAACAGAAGATCTTGTGCGTTTAGCTATTGGAATTGAAGATTTAGATGATATTCTTTATTATCTTGATGAAGCAATTTCACTTGCAACAGGAGAAAACCAATTAATTAAAGAAGATAAAGGTGACGCAATTAATTGGTTATTTGACACACCTTTTGATCGCACTGAAGGTTTACGCAATAAGACAATTGCTGTTGTTGGTCTTGATAAACAATATACACATGTTCAAAAATTAGCTAAATCTGGTTATAATATAATTAAAGTAACAAGTTCACTACAGGAAACATTAAACGATACTAAAGTTGACGTTATTTATACAACTGACCATAATGTTTCAAAAGATGAATACGAACAATTTGCTAATCAATCAGGAAAAATTGTTTGGTTTGACGGCAAGGTGAGTGAACAAACTAAAGAAACACTTACTAAATATAACTTAACTGAAGTCGAAGAAACTGATATTTTAAATGCATTTGACCAAGTACGTCGTCGTTAAATTTAGAAAAAGCTATCCATAATGGATAGCTTTTTTATTTATTATATTGATTAAAAAGTGTAAACTGAAGTGTGATTGGATGTGATTACTATAATTAAAAATATATTCATTTATATTAGTATCTTTATTTTCATTTTCATTCCTACAATTGATGCAAGCAATGAAAATATAGACCCTTTTTTAAAGCAATATCAAGCACACAACAAACAAGTTGATAAAATTAATCATTCATTTCTAACAGAAATAGATAATGAAGTTTATTTCTTTCCAAATGACCTTAACATCGTCTCTTTAGGTGATTCATTAACTCAGGGCGTTGGTGATGAATCTGATAACGAAGGATACGTTGGTTTGCTTGAAGCAGACTTAGATAATAACCTTATCATTGAAAACTATGGTATTGCTGGCTATCGAAGCGATCAATTACTTGAACTTCTTGATGATCCTAATGTCGTTGCCAGTCTAACTAAAGCTGATATCGTTTTAATAACGATTGGAGCAAATGACATGTTAAAAGTTTTCAAAAGAGATTTTTCTAACTTAAAAACCCAAGCTTTTTTAACTGAACTTAAGCAATTCGAAAATCGCTTGAAAGATATTTTTACGACAATTCATCAAGCAAATGCCAATTCTAATATTTATTTAATTGGATTTTACGACCCTTTCTCTACATATTTTCCCGAGATTGATGAACTTTCTTATATTTATAATGAGTGGACCGATAAGAGTAAAATAGTGGCAGATTCTTTTGATTATACCCACTTTATTCCAACAAACGAACTTTTTAAAGAAGATATTAAACCTTTTCTTGCAGATGATAATTTTCATCCTAATCATGCAGGTTACCAAAAAATATCTTCGCAAATTATTAATTATATAAAACTCGGGACCGGTGATGCCTATGAAAGAGATTAACTGGAAAAAATTATTTATTAGTTTATTAATTATAAATATTATTGTTATTTTAACATTTTTTATACTTTTAAAAATACCTCCTAAAGAAAATAAGATTTTCCCTAAGGAGGTCGATAGTGTAAATGAAGATTTAACTTCTGTTTTATCTGTTGAATCAAATAAGAAAGATTTAAATGAATTAATCAATGCTTATCTAACCGAAAGTCTTAAAGACACTAACTATAAATATAGTGTTTTTTTAGATGATCTTGTTCATTTACAAGGCGATTTACCAGTCTTTTCTATTTCTGTCCCTTTATATATTGAACTTGAACCTCTCGTTCAAGACAATGGCGATATTATTTTAAAACAAAAATCAATTCGCTTAGGTTTATTAGAATTACCAACTGAAAAAATTCTTGAGTATATGAATAAGTTTCTCTCTCTTCCAGAATGGGTAGCAATTGATCCTAAAAATGAAAATATTCATGTTAAAATTACTGAAATGGATTTACAAAGTGGTCTTGTTATTAAAGTGAGAGCTTTTGATTTAGAAAACGATAAAATTAAACTAGACTTTATTGTTCCACCAACTATTTTTAAGTCTATTGAAGAAAATTAATAATAAAGCATTTAGGATTGACGGATATCTTTTAATCCCTTAAGCTTACGAGTGACGATATTTTATTGGAGGACGATACGATGATTACTGTTTCAGATATAAGTTTACAATTTGGTGATAAAAAATTATTTGAAGATGTTAATTTAAAGTTTAATCCCGGCAATTGTTATGGCGTAATTGGCGCTAACGGTGCGGGTAAATCTACTTTTTTAAAAATTCTTTCAGGAGAAATTGAAGCTCAAAGAGGACATGTTTCGATTGATGATGATAAAAGATTAGCTGTGTTAAAACAAGATCACTTCGCATACGAAGATGAACAAGTTTTAGATACTGTTTTAATGGGACACGAAAAATTATATCGAGTAATGAAAGAAAAAGATGCGATTTACCTTAAAGAAGACTTTTCAGATGCTGACGGTGTGCGCGCTGCTGAATTAGAAGGTGAGTTTGCTGAAATGAACGGTTGGGAAGCTGAATCTGATGCAGCAATTTTATTAAAAGGACTAGGTGTAAAAGAAGCATTACACACACAACAAATGTCTGCACTCAAAAACGATGATAAAGTAAAAGTCTTACTTGCTCAAGCTATTTTCGGTAATCCTGATATTTTATTACTCGATGAGCCTACAAATGGACTAGATATTCAAGCAATTCATTGGTTGGAAGATTTTTTATTACACTTTGAAAATACAGTTATCGTTGTATCACACGATAGACATTTCTTAAATAAAGTTTGTACACATATTGCAGATGTTGACTATGGAAAAATCGAAATTTATGTT
>CALZEK010000194.1 GCA_945639745.1 uncultured Bacillaceae bacterium | reverse complement strand
TGTAATTTTTGGTCTTACAAGATCAATAAGTGGTGAGTTATTTGTAGAAATGATCTCAAAGACTTCTGGAACGTCGATACCTTTTTCTGTTAATTGATTTAAAAGAATAATCGCTAAGCGATCATCTTCAACCACAGCAGCTGTTGCTCCAGCTTCTAAAACCATATCTGCAAAATTTAGATCTGTTAGTGACTTGCGTTCAGAAGGCACTCGAATAACTAGACTTTCTTCAAATGTCATATCTGCATCTTCTAAAGCACGTTTGTATCCACTAGTTGTTAGCGTTTGTTTGATTGCTTCGAAATTCAGTCCTAATAAAGCAATCTTCTCATTCTTATTCTTAATTAGTAGTGACGTCGAATCATAAAGTGCTGCTTCATAATCAATTGTTATATTTGGTAACTCATTGTTAGCATCTAACGTTCCTGCTAAAACAACTGGCGTATCCGTCATATCAATCTCTCTACTAATTTCTGGACTTAATTGATGCCCCATAAAAATGACACCGTCTACTTGTTGTGCAAGAACAGTGTTTAAAACACGCTTCTCTTTATTAATTTCTCCATCAGAGTTAGCTAAGATGATATTATAATTATACATAGATGCGATATCATCAATTCCTCGAGCTAATGCAGAGAAATATAAGTTTGTTACATCCGGTATAATTACCCCTACTGTTGTTGTCTTTTTACTTGCTAATCCACGTGCAACCGCGTTCGGACGATAATTTAATCGATCAATTACATCAGACACTTTTTTTCTAGTTGAAGGTTTTACGTTTGGATTTCCATTAACAACTCGAGAAACTGTAGCCATTGATACGCCCGCTTCACGAGCAACATCATAAATCGTAATGGTTTGTTTTGCCATTGAAACTCCTCATTTCTATATCTTTAACATATTATTTTGTATAGTTCAACTTTACCAGATTATGAAAATATTTTCAATGAACATTAACCGCTTTCATGCTTATTCTTATAATAATTTTATGAAAATAAACTTTCATTTACATTCTCATTTTAATCTAATAAATGGTATAATTATTTTATTACAATAAAGGGAGCACTTAAATATGAACAAAAATAGTATACAATTACAAGAATATATGAAAAATGAAAAGATTGATATGATTTATATGGATGACCCTACAGCAGTCGCTTATTTTACAAATTTTGACAGCAATCCTCATGAAAGAATTGTCGCTTATGTAATTGCACAAGAAGATGAATTCCTTTTTGTACCTTCTTTAGAATATGCAGAAGCTAAAGAACAATCAAATGTCGAAAAAATAGTCACATATACTGACGATGAAGATCCATGGAAGATTATCAGTGAGAATGGACATAGAATTGCACCAACTATCCAAAAAGTTTCGGTCGATGAAAAAACTTTAACCGTTGAAAGATGGTTTAAACTGCAGCAAGCCCTGTCTTCTGAAACGGACAGTACAGAATGGGATGATATCTCACAAGTCGTTGAGCAGATGCGTGTTGTAAAAACGGATGAAGAAATCAAAAAGATGATACGTGCCGGAGAATTAGCTGATGAAGCGATTCAAATTGGAATCAATTTATTAGAAGAAGGTATCACAGAACTTGAAATTGTTGCTCAAATTGAGTTAGAAATGAAAAAGCGCGGTGTAACCGAAATGAGTTTCTCTACCCTCGTTTTATTTGGCGAACACGCAGCAAATCCTCACGGGAATCCCGGAGACAGAAAATTAAGAAACAATGAATTTGTTTTATTTGACTTAGGTGTTATCTATGAAGGTTATGCAAGTGATGCAACACGAACAGTCGCTTTTGGTGAAGTAGATGAAGAAAAACAAAAGATTTATGAAATAGTATTAGAAGCTCAAATAACTGCACAAAAGGCCGTTAAACCAGGTATGCGTGCAGGTGAGTTAGATTTAATTGCTAGACGAGTAATTGAAGACGCTGGATATGGTGAGTACTTCACACACCGATTAGGACATGGTATCGGAAAAACGGCTCACGAGTTCCCGAGTATTAATGGTTCAAGTGACACAATTTTAGAGCCAGGAATGTGTTTTTCAATTGAACCTGGAATCTATATACAAGGTGATGTAGGCGTTCGTATAGAAGACTGTGTTTATGTTACAGAAACAGGTTGTGAACCTTTTACTCTCTTAGATAAAGAATTAACAACGATCATTAAATAACCGCAAAATAAAAAGGCTGGATGATGTTCCAGCCTTTTTTTATATGAATCAATTAGTTAATGTTATCAGTAACTTCATCTACTTTATTTTCTACTTCTTTTGCTTTTTGATTGAATAGGCCTTTAGTTTTATGAACTGTTTCGCCTACTTTATCATTTGCAACTTCAAAATATGATGATGCAGCGTCACTTACGTCCTCTACTAAATGCTCACCTTTTTTACGTGCTGTATCTAAGTAGCCATCTGCTTGGTCTAGAGCTTTAGATGTACCTTTTCCGATATCTGAACGTAACTCTTTACCTGACTTAGGTGCAAACAGCAATGATGATACTGCCGCTACTAAAGCCCCTATTAATAATCCAGTAATTAATCCTTCAACTCTAAATTTATCTTTGTTGTGGTTAAACATATTATCTTCTCCTTTTATTAAATTATAGTTTAGTTATTTTCTCTCCAACTTTTTTAGATAAGCCTACCGTTGCGCCAACTTTCGCTTTTCCACCTAATTGGCTAGTGAGATTTCTTGTCGCATTATTCAAGTCTGAAACGGAAGTACCTAAGTTTCCTACCGCTAAGAATAATGGGTCCGTCATCCCTAATTTCCCATTCACATCATCCAATGTAGTATTCGATTTATTTAACAATCCTTCAACCTCGATTAGTAAATGATCAGTATTTTTTGTTACTACATTAATTGTTTTATTTACTTCTTCAATAGTGGTGTTTAATTCACCTATGACCTTCCCAGTTCTAAAAATCATGATAGCTAACGATATAGCTAAAATTGCAAAAGCTATTGCTGCAATTAGACCTGCGATTTCTCCACCTGTTAAATTCACATTCATCACTCTCTCTATATTATTAATCTTATAATAAGGATAACATTATGCTATTGAGATATGCAAATGTTTGAACATACACTGCCATTATTTTTTAAAATCTGTTAACATATAACTAACATTAAAAATTAGGATATTTGGAGTGAGTAAAATTGATGTTTAATTTAGCAGAAGGATTACCAGAAGAGTTAGGATTAGACGAAATAGCCAATCAAACATTTCTAGAAAGAATCATCGCAAACTTTAACTGGAATGATATTTCCCAAACGATTATAGTTGCCTCTATTAGAATTATCTTTTCATTAATGGTATATTTGATCGTACATTTTATATCAAAATG
>CALZEK010000193.1 GCA_945639745.1 uncultured Bacillaceae bacterium | reverse complement strand
ATGTCATCTTCATAATGATCTAAGTGACCACTTGTTTTATATAATTCAGTACTACCTAAAACAGGAGTATAAACATGATCATAACCTAGTTTCTCTTCTAAATCGACAATGTAACGCTCAATGATACGACGCACTGTAGATCCTTTTGGTAGCCACATTGGAAGTCCTTGACCAACCTTTTGTGAGATAGTAAATATTTCGAGTTCTTTACCTAATTTACGATGATCACGTTCTTTTCTTTCTTGTAATAATTGTAAATAATCGTCTAATTGGCCTTGTTTTTCAAATACTGTTCCATAAATTCTTTGTAATTGTTTATTTTTACTATCACCACGCCAATACGCACCTGAAATATTAAGTAGTTTAAATACTTTTATTTTACTCGTTGAAGGCACATGAACACCGCGACATAAATCAAAGAATTCTCCTTGTTTATAAATAGTCACCTGCTCTTCTTCTGGTATGTCAGCAATTAATTCAAGTTTTAAATCGTCACCAATCTCTTTAAACATTTCAATTGCTTCTTCACGTGAAACTTCAATACGCTCAATTGGTAAATTAGCATCAATAATTCGTTTCATTTCACGTTCAATATCGACTAAGTCCTCTGGAGTAAGCGATTTTTCCATATCTATATCATAATAAAATCCATCTTCAATTGTTGGACCTACACCAAAATTGACATCTTTATACAAACGTTTAATTGCTTGAGCCATTGTATGCGCTGTTGAGTGGCGCATAATTTCAATACCTTCCTCATCACGGTAAGTAATAATAGCTATTCTTCCATCTATTTCAATTGGTCGGGTTAAATCATACAATTCTTCATTTAATTTAATACCTAAAGCTTGTTTTCTTAAGCCAGGAGAAATTGATTGAGCAATTTCTTCACCTGTTGTTCCTTTAGGAAATTCTTTTACACTATCATCTGGAAATGTTATTTTAATCATCATTACAACCCCTTTAGATTTTTACAAACAAAAAACACTCATATCCTGCAATTGCAAGGGACGAGTGCTATACACGTGGTTCCACCCTAATTTCTAAAATTATTTAGCTTAAATTAGACCTAGATATCGATAGGTAGTCGCTATTATTTACTAATGTTTCAATAATAGAGTTCAAAGGTGGTAATTATTCGCCTTTTATATAAGAGCTCTCAGTCTAGACTCTTTTTCCTGGATAAAAGGTAATGAATAATTGTGTCCTTATCTCAACTTAATTATTTAACTGTATAGTTCAATCTACTTAAATTATAGCAATTATTATTTAAAAATCAATGATTTTATTTATTACGATAATTTTCACCTGACATCGAGACTTCTGTACTTACTTGTTTAATTCTTTCCATAATTCTGCCCGCTTTAACTTTTTCAATTCCACCACGTGTTGTTTCAGCTAAACGTTCTTCTAATTGTTTCATTGTATAATTTGATGTAAAGAACACAGGTAGCTGTTCCATCATCCGATATTGCAAAATTGACCCAAGTATTTCATCTCTAAACCAAGCTGATTGAGTTTCAGCGCCAATATCGTCTAGCATAAGTACATCTGCATGTTTGAACACTTCCACTTTTTCTTCAACCGAATCATCTTTAATCGCTTCTCTAATTTCACGAACAAATTCAGGCATATAAATTAACGTAGAAGAAATATTTAATTCTTGTAAGGCATTAGCTATTGCACCTAATAAATATGTTTTACCTACTCCAAATGGACCACTAAAAAAGAAACCTTTTTTAGGCAACGATTTTTTTGCTGTTTCTAAAAATGCTTCAGTTGCTAAAATTGCTTCCAATCTCCGATTATCTGTTTTATGCAAATCAGCAATTGATGCATTCATAATCTCTTTAGGCATATAAAGACTTTGAATTAACTTCTGTTCTTGCTGCATACTTTCATATTTTAAACGATTTTCACACTTTTCATAAGCAACATGGATTTCATCATTTTCAAATCTTAAAATAGGTGAATAACCTTTAAGTATATTTTTACAATTATTAAAAGAAGCACATTGATCACATTGGATAGATTGAGTTGTATATTCATATAATTTATTAAGTCGTTTATCTATTTCCTCATCTGTAATTTCAGGGTGAGCTTTTAAAAATTGTTTAATTTTAGGATGACTTAAAACGTCACGCTTCAATTTTAAATGACGTGATTTAAAATCTTCATTTTCATTCATCCATTTATTTAATGATGTTTGAATCGGCTTCATTTTACTCATCCCCTTATTCTAATGTTTTCTTAAATCGTGCAAGTAATGACGCACGTTCTTGTTCAGTCACTTCTTTATTTTCATGTTTTTCTGTAGATGCAGACTCTTTTTTATCACGATCTTTAAACCAATCAGGAATAATTTCTGTTGATTTTTTCTCATATTGCTTTCTACCTTTGAAAGGTTGATTTTGCATTTTAGCAAATACCATTGCCTCTCTTGCATTTTGTAAATTAGCACGCGACCAATGACTCGCTATTTTCTCCAAATATGCACGTGATAATTGCATATTAGACTGTAGTAAAACATAGTGAATTAATACATTCATCACTGGCGTTTTTAAACCTTGTTTTAACATAACATCTCTTACTAACTTCATATCAGATTCTGATGCATTGCTTCCGCTAGATAAATCCTCCAGTAAATCTTTTGGTGAAATCGTTTCAAGTCTTTGAATAAGCAGTTCTTCTTTTGATTCTGCTTGGCTTGATGTTTGTTTTGGTCTTGGTCTTGGTGGAGGCTGTGCTTTTTCTGTTAACTTTATTGTAACATCATTATGTTTTACTTTAAATAGATCGTGGCATGCCGCGTGAAATTCATCAAGATCTAATTCATTTTCATCAGTTAACGCCCACAAGACAGACTTTTCTATTTCATTAATATCAAGATCATATAAATGCATAACTTGAGTAATTCTTTCTTTGTTATCTGAAGTTAAAACTTTTTCAACAGGAATCATCTGCTTTTTCAAGGCTTGTTCAATCCAACTAAAGTCTGTTTCATCAAGAGGAATTTTAGCTTGTTTAACTGATCTTTTAAAATGATTAAATTCACTTGTTGATGGTTCAAATGTTTGAAATACTTCATTAAAGGAAACTGTTAATTGTTCACTTTCATTAATGACTTGTTCTGGTTCTTTATAGTTTGCTTCTAATAATTTATATTTAGATTTACCTACATGTCGATATAATAATTCTGAAAGCATTAAATCATTAAAAAACTCTTTTGGTGTAAATGGACTAATTAATTCATAGGTATAAACAACATCTGATTCATTAGTTGTTTTATATGTTTTTAACAAACCAATACCTTCTAATTTTATTCGAGCTTCATAAATTTCATTTAAGGGTAAATTTAAAGCAGCCATTAACG
>CALZEK010000192.1 GCA_945639745.1 uncultured Bacillaceae bacterium | reverse complement strand
AATAGCTGTAATAATTCTTGTTCTCATATTATTTCCACCTTATATACCACCATAACGACGTTTACGCGTATGATAATCTACTAATGCTTTTTTAAAAAGTTCTTCATTAAAATCTGGCCACAATACATCTGTAAACCATAGTTCTGTATACGCTAATTGCCAAAGTAAAAAATTACTTAATCTAATTTCTCCACTTGTTCTTATTAACAAATCTGGTTCACACATATTCTTTGTATATAAATAAGATGAAAATATATCTTCATCAATATTTTCAATTTCTAAATTCCCCTGATTAACTTGAGTTGAAATTGCTTTTACTGCTTCAACTATTTCATGACGACTTCCATAATTTAATGCGAAATTTAAGATTAGTCCATCATTACTTTTCGTTTTTTCTTTCGCATGAACAATCGCTTTAAGTGTATGATCTGGTAATTGTGTTAATTCACCAATAGTTTCTATTTTGACATTTTTTTCTATCATTTCTGGTAAATAAATATGCATGAATTCTTTTGGTAATTTCATTAAAAAATCTACCTCAGATTTTGGTCTTCGCCAATTCTCAGTAGAAAATGCATACAAGGTTAACACTTTAACCCCTGCTTCAGTAGCTGCTATGACAATGTCTCTAACAACATCCATGCCTTCTTTATGACCGGCTATACGAGGTAAACCTCTTTGTTTAGCCCAGCGCCCATTTCCATCCATAATAATGGCAACATGATTAGGGATATTATCAGGTATTTCTGTTATTGATTTCTTTTTTCTTTTTAAAAAAGGCCATCTTATAGACATTGTTTGTCCTCCAAAACATCTAGATATTATATTCATCAATTATTCTACTGACAATTATAATATAAATACATGTTACATATCTAGTTATATCTATTTTTTATCTAAACTAAATTAAAGCCCCCTTATAATTTAAGAGGGCTTTAACATTAAACTTCCATTATTTCTGCATCTTTTGTTTCAGCTAATTCATCGATTTGCTTAATGAATGAATCTGTTTCACTTTGGACTTTATCTTGATTTGTATGGAATTCATCTTCTGTTAAAACAGAGTCTTTTTCAAGTTTTTTCAATTCATCATTTGCATCTCGTCGTACATTTCTGATTTGAACTTTTGCTTCTTCGGCATATTTACTCACTACTTTAGTTAAATCTCTTCTTCTTTCTTCAGTTAATGCAGGTACACTTAAACGAATCAAGTTACCATCACTTGACGGTGATAAGCCTAAGTCAGCTTTTTGAATTGCTTTTTCTATTTCATTTATTGCTGTCTTATCAAAAGGTGTTACTACTAATAATCTTGCTTCTGGAGCACCTACTTGCGCAAGTTGATTAAGTGGTGTTGGTGCACCATAGTAATCTACAAAAATATTATCTAATAGACTTGGATTTGCTCTTCCAGCTCTTACGGTAGATAAATTTTTAGAATATGCTTGTACTGCTGCATCCATTTTTTCTCTTAATTGACTCATGACTTCATTAGCCATACTATTTCCCCCTAATTATCGTTCCTAAGTCTTCGCCTTCGACAACGCGTTTAATGTTTCCTTCTTCAGTAATTGAAAATACTATTAGTGGTATATCATTATCCATGCAAAGTGATGATGCTGTTGAATCCATAACTTCTAATCCACCATTAAGCATATCCATAAATGATAATTCTTCGTATTTAACTGCATCTTTATTTGTTTTTGGATCTGCAGAATAAACACCATCAACATTATTTTTAGCCATTAAAATTACTTCTGCTTCTATTTCAGCTGCTCTAAGTGCAGCTGTAGTATCTGTTGAGAAGTAAGGATTTCCTGTTCCTGCAGCAAAAATAACAACACGTTTTTTCTCTAAGTGTCTAATTGCTTTTCGACGAATATACGGCTCAGCTACTTGTCGCATTTCAATAGATGTTTGCACTCGGGTAGGAATTCCCATTGACTCTAAACTATCTTGTAAAGCTAGTGAGTTCATAACCGTTGCCAGCATTCCCATATAATCAGCATTTGCACGGTCCATTCCCATTTCGCTTCCTATTTTCCCACGCCAAATATTGCCTCCACCTACAACAATACCAATTTCGACACCTAATTCAGCTATTTCTTTAACTTGTTTTGCAATAGATTGAATTATTTCTGGTTCAATCCCAAACCCTTGTTCTCCACTTAGAGCTTCACCGCTAAGCTTTAATACAATTCGACGGTAATTTGTTGTTGTCATAGAAACCCCCAAAAAAATTTAGTATTTGTATCTTTTTAGAAATAGGGAACACTAAGTGTCCCCTATTAATTTGTTACTTATTTTTTCATTTGACTCATAACTTCATCAGCAAAGTTTTCTTCACGCTTTTCAATACCTTCGCCAACTTCATAACGAACAAATGAATTAACTGTAGCATTTGCATTTGATACAAATTGCTTAACTTTTAAGTCAGGGTCTTTTACAAAGTCTTGTTCTAAAAGACAGATTTCTTCAAAGAATTTACCTAGACGACCTTCAACCATTTTTTCAACAATTTTTTCAGGCTTACCTTCATTTAAAGCTTGTGTTTTAAGTACTTCTTTTTCACGGTTCACTTCATCTTCTGCAACATCTTCTCTTGAAATATAACTTGGATTAACGGCTGCAACATGCATAGCTACATCTTTTGCTACTGCTTCATCTGTAGTTCCGTCAAGTACAACGAGTGCACCAATACGACCACCCATATGAGTGTAAGTACCAAATACAGCTTCATCAGATTTACTTTTAATGACAAAGCGACGTAATTCAATTTTCTCACCAATTGTTGCAACAATTGAATCAATATATTTCTGAACAGTTTGTCCTTTATCTTCCATTTCTTGATTTAGTGCATCTTCTAAATCAGTTGGTTTTTTATCTAAAATATGATTACCTAACTCGACTAGTAATTTTTGGAATGTTTCATTTTTAGTTACAAAGTCTGTTTCACAGTTTACTTCAAGTAAAACAGCATCGTTTCCTTCTGAAGCAATATATGTTGAACCTTCAGCTGCAATACGGTCAGCTTTTTTAGCAGCCTGCGCTGAACCAGTTTCACGTAAATAATCAATAGCTTTTTCCATATCACCATTTGTTTCTTCTAATGCTTTTTTACAATCCATCATTCCTGCACCAGTTTTTTCACTTAATTCTTTTAGAATTTTTGCTGTAATAGCCATATTAATTCCTCCTAGATTTTAATTAAATCTCTATTTCCTTTAAAAAAGGCGATAAAAGGTTAGCCCCTTATCACCTCTATTTTAAATAACTCTTAATTTTTAACTTCAGTTTCTTCAGTTTTTTCCTCTTCGACTTCTTCTGCAGTTTCTTCGCCTTGTCTTCCTTCAATTACAGCATCTGCCATTTTTGAAGT
>CALZEK010000191.1 GCA_945639745.1 uncultured Bacillaceae bacterium | reverse complement strand
GTTAGCAGGAATTACATAATCAATCTCATCAGGATCACAGTTTGTATCAACAATTCCAACAATAGGAATATTTAATTTAATACCTTCTGCTATAGCTATACGTTCTTTACGAGGATCAACAACAAACATAGCGTCTGGAACGCGTTTCATATCTTTAATTCCACCTAAGAATTTAACTAAGCGATCTTTTTCTTTAATGAGTTCAACTGTTTCTTTTTTAGGTAGAACTTCAAATGTTCCATCCTCTTCCATTTTCTCAATTTGTTTTAAACGATTAATACGTTTACGAATTGTTTGGAAGTTAGTTAATGTACCACCTAACCAACGCTGGTTAACATAATACATTCCTGAACGAATTGCTTCATCTCTAACAGATTCTTGAGCTTGTTTTTTAGTACCTACAAATAAAACAGTACCACCATTAGCTGATAAATCTCTTACGAAATTATACGCTTCATTAATTTTTTTAACTGTCTTTTGAAGGTCAATGATATAAATACCATTTCTCTCCGTAAAGATATACTTCTTCATTTTCGGGTTCCAACGTCTTGTTTGGTGACCGAAATGAACACCTGCTTCTAATAATTGTTTCATTGAAATAACTGACATAATATATTCCTCCTTGTGGTTTTATACCTCCATTTAGATCATCTTTGTTAATTAACTTAATTTCTAAGCACCTAGATTAACAAATAACTAAATGTGTGTATTATTTATTTTATACCATTGATTAACTTACCATATACATATGATTTATTCAAGTAATTTAATTTGCTTTAAGTTTTTCTAATTCGTTTAAAAATTTAATATTAAGGACTTTAATATAAGTTCCTTTCATACCTAGAGATCTTGATTCGATAACACCAGCACTTTCTAACTTTCTAAGAGCATTGACAATTACTGAACGCGTAATCCCCACACGATCTGCTACTTTACTAGCAACTAGTAAACCTTCTATACCATCTAATTCTTCAAAGATATGTTCAATTGCTTCTAATTCACTAAATGATAATGAACTAATTGCCATTTGGACAACAGCTTTGTTTCTTGCTTCTACTTCTTTTTCTTCTGAAATACCTTGTAGTATTTCCATACCTACAACAGTTGCTCCATACTCTGCTAGTACTAAATCGTCATCATCAAAGGTTGATGAGAAGCGACCAATAATCATCGTGCCCAATCTTTCTCCACCACCAATTATAGGTACAATTGTAGTCATACCATTTTTAAATAACTCTTTATTTTCAGCTGGAAAGATTGAGTGTGGTGAATCCACATCTATATTTTCTGTAGTTGTATTAATTTTTAACATTTCTTCCGTATAAAATTCTGGAAATCTTCTTTCTTCTAATATTTTTTTCATACGATCATTTTCAACTTCTTGATGAACAGCAACTCCTAATAGCTTACCTTTCTTACTTAAAATGTAAATATTACTATTTAAAACTTCTGTTAAAGTTTTAGCCATATCATTAAAATCTACTGGATTACCTGCTGACTTTTGTAACAATGAATTAATTCTTCTCGTACGTTGTAATAAACTCATATAAAACTTCCTTCCTATTTTATAAAATAAATTGACTCATATCTTTATCTTTTGAAATCTCTTTTAATTTATCGTCAACATAACTTGCTGTGATTTCTACAGTTGGTAAGTTAATGTCTGGGGCTTCAAATGATAAATCTTCTAATAACTTTTCTAAAATTGTGTGTAGACGCCTTGCACCTATATTATCCGTTTCGCGGTTGACTTCAAATGCTATTTCAGCAAGACGTTTAATAGCATCTTCTGTAAATTCTATATTAATTTCCTCGGTCTTTAATAATTCTTTATATTGCTTTATTAATGCATTTGATGGTTCTTTTAATATCCGCTCAAAATCATCAGCCGTTAGTTTATCAAGTTCTACTCTAACAGGAAAGCGTCCTTGCAATTCTGGTATAAGATCAGATGGTTTGACCTTATGAAAAGCCCCAGCTGCAAAAAACAAGACATGATTTGTATTTACTGGTCCATATTTCGTCATCACTGTTGAACCTTCCACGATAGGTAAAATATCTCTTTGAACACCTTCTCTTGAAACGTTTGGGCCCTGACTATCTTGTCCGACTACTTTATCAATTTCATCAATGAAAATAATCCCAGATTGCTCAGCACGATAAATCGCTTCTTGCTGAGCCTCGTCCATATCCACAAGTTTTTTAGCTTCTTCTTGCATTAATAATTTCCTAGCTTCTTTAACAGTTGTTTTTCTTTTTTTAGTTTTCGAAGGCATCAATTGATTGAACGTTTCTTGCATATTCATCCCCATTTGTTCCATACCCGAACCTTGTAGCATATCAAACATTGAAGCTGGTTGTTCTTCTAATTCTATGGTTACATACTCTTCTTCTAGATTTCCGCTTGCCAACTGCTGCTTGACTTGTTGACGCTTTGTCTTTAATTCACTTGTTTTTTCAGCATCTTCTTCATCTTGTGAATTTTCAGGGTTTTGAAATAACATTTCTAGTGGGTTTGAAACCTTACTTTCTTTTTTAGCTTGAGGCACTAACAATTTAACTAATCTTTTATTAGCTGCTTCCTTTGCTTCATCTTGGACTTCTTTTGTCTTTTCTTCTTGAATCATCCGCAATGACATTTCGACTAAATCACGTACCATCGATTCTACATCACGTCCAACATAACCTACTTCTGTGAACTTAGTAGCTTCAACTTTAATAAAAGGTGCTTTTACTAAATCTGCTAATCTTCGTGCTATTTCTGTTTTACCCACACCTGTTGGACCTATCATTAAAATATTTTTTGGAACGATTTCCTTTTTCATTTCTTCATCTAACTTCATTCTTCGATAGCGATTTCTTAATGCAACAGCTACTGAACGTTTCGCTTCGTTTTGACCAATTATATAATAATCTAACTTTTCAACAATTTGTTTAGGAGTTAAGTTATTACTCATAAATCCATCACCTTTCTATTACTCGATTACTTCCGTTGTTATCTGATCATTTGTGAATACGCAAATATCGCCTGCAATTTTTAATGCAGCTTTTGATATTTCTTCTGCTGTTAAATCTTTTGAATATTCTTTAAGTGCGCGACCTGCACTTAAAGCAAAATTACCACCTGAACCAATTGCTAAAATACCATCATCAGGTTCGATAACTTCACCTGTTCCAGAAACTAACAACATATCTGTTTTATTCATGACAATCAGCATTGCTTCTAATTGACGAAGCATTTTATCACTTCGCCATTCTTTTGCTAATTCAACAGAAGCACGCATTAAATTACCATCAAATTCTTCTAATTTAGCTTCAAACTTTTCAAATAAAGTGAAGGCATCAGCGACTGAACCAGCAAATCCAGCAACGACTTGATCTTTAAATAAT
>CALZEK010000190.1 GCA_945639745.1 uncultured Bacillaceae bacterium | reverse complement strand
GCTAAAACTACTGGTACTGGAGATGTTTTAAACTGATTAATGTGTTCTTCAGTTATTTTTCCACCCATAAATAAAATACCATCGACTTGTTTTTCAAGCATTGAGTTTATTAGGCTAACTTCTTTATCTAGATTTTGATCTGAGTTACTTAAAATCGTATCATATTTATACATTGTTGCTATATCTTCTATACCACGTGTTAATTCTGAATAAAAAACACTTGAAATATCAGGAATAATTGCTCCAACTGTTGTTGTTTTTTTACTTGCTAAACCTCTTGCAACAGCATTGGGACGATATCCTAATTCTTCAATAACACCGAGTACTTTTTTACGCGTTGTTGGTTTAACATTAGGATTACCATTAACTACACGAGAAACCGTTGCCATTGATACGTTTGCTTCTCTTGCTACATCATAAATAGTTATATTACTCATTATTATCTACCTCCGAACATACATTTGTTATATATACCTGTTCTTATCATACTCTAGACAGAAGAAAAACACAAAAAAACAACAGAATTCTTTAAAAGAATTCTGTTGTTTTTTTATTTAAGTTTATTAGAAAAACCATTTAATTCATCCATAAATGTTGCAAACTGATCTAGGTCCATTTGTTGTTGAGCATCTGATAAAGCTACAGCCGGATCTGGATGCACTTCAGCCATAATTCCATCTGCACCAATTGCAATTCCTGCCTTAGCTGCAGGAATTAATAAATCACGACGACCTGTTGAATGAGTTACATCAACAATAACCGGTAAGTGTGTTTCTTGTTTTAAAATAGGTACAGCTGAAATATCTAATGTATTTCTAGTTGCTGTTTCATAGGTTCTAATTCCGCGCTCACAAAGAATAATGTTTCCATTACCACGTGACATAATATATTCTGCAGCACCGATAAACTCAGCAATTGTTGCTGACATACCACGTTTTAAAATAACTGGTTTATCTGTTTCACCTACTGTTTTTAACAATTCAAAGTTTTGCATGTTTCTTGCTCCAATTTGAATAACATCGATGTAATCAAGTGCTTCTTCTACATCTGCAGGTGTAACAATTTCACTTACTACAGCTAAATCAAATTCATCTGCTACACGTTTCAATATTTTCAATCCTTCTAGACCTAATCCTTGGAAGTCATAAGGAGATGTTCTTGGTTTATACGCGCCACCACGTAATAATTTTAAACCTTGTTCTTTAACAACTTTTGCTACACTCGCTACCTGTTCATAGCTTTCAACCGCACAAGGTCCTGTAATAAAGTGAGCTTCACCATTACCAAATTTAGCACCATTAATATCAATAATAGTATCTTCTGGCTTTCTTTTACGAGATACGAGTAGTTCTTTTTGATGATCTTCTTTTTGAATATCTAAACCAGCTTTAAATATTTCTTTAAAAATATGTTTAACTGTCGTGTCTTCAAAAGGACCATCATTATGCTCAACAATTTTATCAAGCATGTCACGCTCCCTAACTGGATCAAAACGACGTGTACTTTGTTTACCTTTAATGCCACCAATTTCTTGAACAAGTGTAGCACGCTTATTAACCAGCTTTAAAATATCTAAATTTAAACTATCCAGTTCTTCACGTAATTTATCCATTTCATTATTAGTCATCAAACTACTCTCCTTTATATTATCTAATAATTGAAACAATTTAAAACATTATTGTTTCTCTTATTTTTAATTGTATGTCCTAGTATATACTTTTCTGTTTCAAAATTCTAATGATATCAATTATTTGTTTGATATTTAAAAACCAGTCCACTATCACTGATTTAATCATGATAATGGACTGGTTTAAGATATTTACTTAGTTTTATTTTTTAAATCTTGTGCATCTTTTTTAGCGTCGGCTTTTAAGTCTTGTGCATCTTTTTTTGCTTCATCTGTTAAATCTTTAGTATCTTTTTTTAATGATTCAGTTTTTGATTTAGCATCTTCAGCAACAGATTTAGTATGTTTAGAGACATCTTCTTTAATTTCTGAAGTTGTATCAACGATATCTTCGCCTAATACTTTAGCTTTTTCTGAAACTTCTTTAGCTAATTCCTTTGTTTTTTCAGTTGTTTCTTTAGAGAACTCAGTTACATTATCTGAAAGTTTTTTAGATACTTCTACGCTTTTATCTTTTAATTCTGTTCCGCGCGTTATAGCTTTTTCTGAAAAGTCAGCACTTTTTTCTTGTACTGTATCTTTCCATTCGCCAGCTTTTTCTAACGCATCTTTTGAACCGACATTAATGTCATCACGTAATTCTCTTCCTGATTTAGGTGCAAATAATAGTGCAACTGATGCCCCTACTACACTTCCAATAAGTGAACCGATGAGAAAATCTTTTGTGTTTATATTGTTATCTGACATAATTTTTTCCTCCCTAATTTAAATGCTTTATTTTCTTTTATTTACTAAATTTAAAATCGCTGTACCCCATTTAACAGCTTGACTTGCTTTTTCGACATCTTCAGTCGATGTTTTTGTAATATTAGATGATAAACGATTTAGTGATTGAGTTAATTTAAAGAATGTACCGCCTAACTCATCAACACCAAAGAAAATATTATCTAATTTAGTTGATTTATTTGTAATATCTCCAGCTAAATCATTTGTTTTTGCTAGTAATAATGTTGTTTCTGTCGTGATACCTTCGACTTGTTTTTCTAATCCTTCTAAAGTATCTGCTACGTTATTAAGTGTTCTTTTTGCTGCAACTAATGTTTGTGCAATATAACCGACTAAAACGGCAAATGCTACTGCAACTATAATTGCGGCGATTGCTAGTGCTGCTTCCATGATATCCAACTCCCCTTTTTATTTATTAGCTGTGTTATAAAACGTATTTTAACCATTATGAAATGATTGCTAAATACTATATAACCTGTTTAATTTATTATTAAACATTTTTTCCCTAATTTCTATTATATACCTATCCTGCTATTTAATCGACTAAAATAAGGAAATTATTTATTTTCTTCATAAGCTTTTTGATACTTTTGAATGTCACCTGCACCCATAAAGATTAATACAGCATCTTCATACTTAGCTAATTCACTTACACTATCAAGATCTATATATTGACTACCTGGGATGATGTCAATTAAATCTTGAACAGTTAACTCACCTGATTCTTCACGAGCTGATGAAAATATATCACATAAGTATATATGATCTGCTGCTTTAAGACTGCTTGCAAAATCATCTAAAAACATTGCTGTGCGCGTATAAGTATGTGGTTGGAAAATAGCAATAACTTCTTTTTTAGGATATTTCTTTCTAACAGAATCAATTGTCGCTGTTACTTCAATTGGGTGGTGTGCATAGTCATCAATGATAACTTGAGAACCTAATATACGTTCAGAGAAACGGCGTTTTACACCACCGAATGTAGCCAAGTT
>CALZEK010000189.1 GCA_945639745.1 uncultured Bacillaceae bacterium | reverse complement strand
TTTTATTCTGTGGTAATGAGTTGCACAATCACCAGCAGCATAAACGTTTTTTAGATTTGTTTGCTGATATGCATCAACAATAATCACACCTTTATTGGTAAAGTGTAGGTTTGTATCTTTAAGAAATCCTGTATTTGGCTTTACACCTATTGCTAATAAAGCTAAATCAGTTTTATGAACTTGCTTATCCGTCTCTACGCCTTCAACTTGTTTATTACCTTTAAATGATTTTACTTCTTCGTTAAGAATTAAATTAATTCCTTTTTCTTTTGCTTTTTCTTCAATTATTTTTGCCATATCTTCATCAAATATTTTCGCTATTTGCGAACCTCTTTGAATTAAAGTAACTTTTTTACCAATATCAACAAAGTTTTCTGCCGCTTCTAGCCCGATATAACCACCACCAATAATTGTGATATGTTCTGCTCCTTCTTTCATATCGGCTAATAACTCTCTTGTGTCCGTAATTGCTCCCATTGTATGTATGCCTGCTAAATCTTTACCTTCCCAATTTGGAATGACCGGGCTTGATCCACTTGCAATTAATAATTTATCATAAGGAACGTTTATTTCTTCATTTGTTTGAGATGATTTTGTTTTAACTATTTGATTGGTAAAATCAACTGATTTTACAGTTGACCAAACTCTTGCATCAATATTATACTTATCTCGGAATGTTTCAACACTACGAGCTAAAAGCTTTTCAGCTGAAGAAACTGTACCACTAATCAAGTACGGTAAACCACATTGGCCATATGAATAATCTTCCCCTTTTTCCAGAACAGTCACATGTGCATTTTTATCATTTCTTTTAATCTCCATAGCAGCACTCATTCCCGCTGCAACACCACCAATAATGACATACTTCATACTCTCTCTCCTTTTATATATGAATATATACTTAATTCATTTTAATTTACCTGTAACAAATTCAATGTTTTTTTCTGATAGGCTTATTTCTATCGGTGTCTTTAAATAAACTTCTCCATCTGTATCTAAATCCATATTTCTTTCTGTACTTATTTTAATTTTCTTTGCTTGGATATGCTTTATTTCATCCTTAGTTACTTGATCTTCAAAATTTTCTTTTTGTGTTATATATTTCATAAGTAATGCAAGACCAGCATCATAAACAATAAAAACATCAAATAAATCATCTTGTAAATCAATACTTTTAACAGGTACAAAAGTTGAACCTGCATGAGTTCCATTCAAAATAATAATCATTGCTGCATCATCTTCAATTGTTTCATTTTCAGTTGTTAATTTAAAATGAAAGTCATCTTGTTCTTTTAATGTTTTGACCGCTGCTGTATAATAACTAATTTTTCCCATTAAATTTTTAGTATTAGGATTAATATTTTCAGATATTTGTGTAATTAGACCAGTACCAACAAAGTTAGTAAAATATCGTTCATTTATTTTTCCAATGTTAACTGATTTAATTTCACGATTTAAAATATTTTCAGCTGCTTCCTTTATATTTAAAGTTATATTTAAACTTCTAGCAAAATCATTACAAGTCCCTGTAGGGAGAATGGCAACTAATGGTGGGGTTTTTAGTTCAGCAATACCATTAATTACTTCATGCAATGTGCCATCACCACCTAATGATATTAATAAATCAAAATCTGATCCAAATTCCCTCGCAATTATTTCTGCATCGCCAGCTTTTTCAGTTTTAGATAACATCAAGTGTTTAATACCTTTTGATAAGATAGGAATAATTTGTTTAAATATATTATCAACTTCATTTTGTCCTGCTTTGCCGTTATAGATAAGAATTGCTTTATTATACATTAATATCTCCCCAAATCTTAACGTATATAAATTATACTTGTTTTTATTTAAAAATTGAATTGTTTTAACTTTAAAATTAAATAAAAAATAACATTGTTAAAGTTACATTTAACAATGTTATTTTACGGTTATCTGACAATCAAGACATCACATGTTGCATGGCGGACAATGTTTTCCGATACGCTACCTATTAAGAAGCGCTCAACTGCATTTAAACCCGTTGCTCCGACCATAATTAAATCTGCATTTTCTTCGGGTATTACTTCTTTTGTTAGAACTGATTTTGGTACACCGACTTTCATTAGAACTTTAATATCAGTTACTCCTGCGTCTCGAGCTTTATTCTCATAATCATTTAAAATTTCTTGCCCTTGTTCTTTTGCATCGTTAATAATAACTTTTTCATATTCTGCAATTGTTGCATAAGTTCTTGCATTTACCACATGTGTTAAAATAAGTTTTGCATTATTTCTTTTTACAATATCGAGTGATTTTTTAAATGCTTTATCAGCATCTTTAGAACCATCTACTGCAACGACAATATTATTATATTTTGTATCCATCAAACATTCCCCCTTTTATTTTTTTAACCTTCTATACTTAGCTTACATCATTAATAGGAAAAGTAAAAGTTAAGATTCAGATAATTCAAATAAAAAACTATTTATTTTACTTGACCTCTTGCATCAACTGGCCATTTATCAATAACTTTATTTCCTTTACATACAAAATATTCATCGAATAAATTAACAACAGTGCACGCATGATTTGGAATAATCGTTATTTTATCAGTTATTTTTATATCATTGTCTTGGTCTGTTGTAATTATCCCATGTTCTTCAGATAAACGATCAATAATTAATCCAGGATGTTCGATAATGTATCCATGTCCTTCAACACTTTCATTGCCATGAGCACCTTTATCTAAATTTAACGTTTTACTTCCAGCATCAATCACAAGACGATCTTTATGCTTTGAACCAACTGTCGATAAGACAGTTAAAGCACACCTTTCAATGGAAGCAACATTTAGCCCAACTTGGATCATATCAAAAAACACTGCATTTCCTGGTCTTATTTCAGTAATCCCCTTTACCTTACCTGCTTGTTTATATGTTGGAGTCGAGCCAATACTTTTATGCTTGATTGGAAGATCTATTGACTCACAAATTTCAGCACTTTTTAAGACAACATCTGCTTCTTTTTTCGCAATTGCTTCAATTTCAGCATCTGTGTTTGCAGCATATGAATGACCTGCATGTGTAAATATACCATTTACAGTTAGGTTTTTGGCTTTTTTAATGGTCTCTCCAAGAGCCTTTACTTCATCTGGTTCAACACCACAACGATTTAAGCCTGAATTTATTTTTAGCCAAACATTCATCACTTTTTGCTTACTTTCAAAAAAGTTTTGTAATAAATTAATTTGAGCAATTGAATCTACCGCAATTGTAATTTTTGCTAGATCCATTATTTTTTCAATTCGCTCAAGCTTTATTTTTGTCGCAATTGGATAAGCAATTAAAATGTCTTTTATATCGCCATGTGCCATAACTTCTGCTTCACCTACTGTAGCAACTGTTATTCCAACTGCACCTTGATCTATTTGCATTTTTGCTAATTTAATA
>CALZEK010000188.1 GCA_945639745.1 uncultured Bacillaceae bacterium | reverse complement strand
GATATTATTACACCTAACTATTTCTATCAAACCGATCCCTATAGTAATTAAAAAAAAGTTGAAATGAATGAATCATTCATTTCAACTTTTTTAATTTACATATCTATTGCTACAATCATTTCTATTTCAACTGGTGTATTTTTAGGCATGACTGCTGTACCAACTGCAGAACGTGCATGCTTGCCTTTTTCAGCAAAAACATCCACAAGCAAATCTGATGCTGCATTTAGAACAACACCCTGATTTGTAAACCCTGTTGCTGATGCTATAAAACCAGTCACTTTTATTATTTGCTTCACTTTATCTAATGACCCAATTTCAGCCTTTAAGTTAGCTAACATATTTAAAGTACAGATTCTAGCCAATTCCTCAGCCTCTTCTAAAGTAACTGTATCGCCCACTTTACCTTCTTTAGGTAAATGACCATCAACATACGGTAAGGTACCACTTAGATAAGCCATTCCTTCATAAATCGAGACAAGCAAAAAATTTTTAGGCGCTGTTGTTGGATGAGGCAACTCATAACCTAACTCTGTAAGTTTATTTTCAATCATTGAAGTTCCTCCTTTAATCATAAATTTAACCTTACCTGGTTTTTATAAGATACTCAACTTTTTTATGAGAGTTATTCATTTTATTTTTACTTTTTAAATTCTCTCTAACATGCTATGATTTAATTTTATCTAATATTTAAGAAAAGGATCTGAATTAAAATGTTAAAACGATTAAAGTTACCTGGCTGGCTTGTGCTTATTTTATTACTCGTCGGAGTGTTTTTTGGGTTTAATAAAGTAATTGCTAAAGTTTTTGAAGAACCAACTCCGACTCAGCCAAAAGAAATAGTTGAAAGTTCTGGAATTTACCCTGGTGTCAATATTGAGACACAAACAAAAGAAACTGATCTTTATACTTTATCTGTTAGTCGACTTTACACGAAACACGATCAAATTAATCAACAAATTGATGAATGGATTAATGAAGAAAAAGCTGATTTTAAATCTAGTATTAAAGATTTTGAAGATTCTTTAAGAAAAAATGATTTACGTGCTCATTTAAATATTCGTGCTAAAACAGAAACAATTGCAAATAATGTTTATAAATTTGAATTTGAAGCTTATCAAATTACTGGTGGAGCAAATGGAGTCACTCACCTTAAATCATTTATTGTTGATTTAAATCAAAAGAAACATTTGGAAATTGGTGATGTTTTTCAATTAAATGATGCAGCAATTACTGATATTAAAGAACTCGTAATCAAAAAATTACATAGTAACGACGAGGATAGCTTTTATATTTTTGATGATTTAGCTGAAGATGTCTTAGCTGACCCTGATGACTGGAAATGGTCAATAAGCCAAGATAAAGTGACCTTTTATTTTGATCAATATGAAATAGCCGCTGGTGCTGCTGGTGCATTAGAAGCTGATATTCCACTTGAAGAAATTAAACCTTATTTAAAAAAATCTATTGCAGAAGCAATCAATATCAAAATACCAGAGCAAGAAAATAATAAATCAAGCCAAAAATCTGATTCAAAAAAACAAACACAAAAGAATACAACACTTGATCCTGACGGGAAATACCTTGCTTTAACCTTTGATGATGGGCCACATCCTAATGTGACACCTAAAATTTTAGAGACACTTAAGAAAACAGATACCAAAGCTACTTTTTATATGCTTGGAAGTCAGGTTAAACATTATCCAAGCTTAGCAAACGATGTTAAAAATGCAGGTCATGAAATTGGTGATCACACAATGAATCATATGGACTTATCGACTTTAAATTCTGAGAAAATTAAAGAGGAGATGGAAAGTTCACATAAAATAATTGAAGAAACTATCGGTTAAAAACCAACATCAATGCGACCGCCATATGGTGCTTGGAACAAAGATGTCAAACAATTAGCCAAACAAATGGACACACCAATGATCATGTGGTCAGTCGATTCACTTGATTGGAAAAATCGAAATGCGACAAAAGTGCATGATGATGTCATGTCACTTATGGCACCAGGTGCAATCGTCTTATTACACGATATTCACCCTTCGACTGCTGAAGCATTACCACAAATTATTGCTTCATTAAAAGAACAAGATTATCAAATGGTTTCTGTTTCTGAACTGCTTGAATTACAAGATAAAACTGATGTTGGACCATTTCATAGTAAGTAATACTCATTAAAAGAGATGACTTGATTAAGTCATCTCTTTTTTAAATAGACATAAATATAATCTTATTGTCTTCTGAAAAAAAATTATGGTAAAGTAAAATTAATAAAACATTTAATTAGAAAGCGAGGTATATTTATGGAAAATCCTTCTTGTTCTCATCAAGGTTGTGTATCCTTAGTACCGATATTTAATCACTTGCAAGCTGAACAATTAACTGAAATTATGCAAACCGTTCAAGATACGTCTTATCGCAAAGGCGAACTCGTTTATCATGCTGAAGATATATCTGATGCTTTATATATTGTCAATAAAGGTAAAATAAAAATTTATCGTTTATCTGAAACAGGTAAAGAGCAACTTGTGCGCATTTTAAATCCTGGTGACTTCACAGGAGAGCTTGCTTTATTTCAAGAAACAGTCTCTAAACAAGATGCATATGCTGAAGCAATGGAAAATTCTTCAATTTGTATGATTAAACGTCACGACTTACAAAAGCTCCTTTTAAAATATCCGTCTATTTCTTTAGAAATTTTAGCAGAATTTTCAAGTCGATTGGAAACATCTGAAAGACAAACTACTCGATTTGCAACTGAAGAAACCGATACACGCATTGCTTTATTTTTAAGTGAATTAGTAAATGAAAACGAAACACACGAAAAAACAAAAACCGTTTCTTTACCAATGTCACGAAAGGATTTAGCTTCTTATTTAGGCACAACACCCGAAACACTCAGTCGTCAACTGAAAAATTTTGAAGACAAAAAATTGATTAAACAAGAAAATAATCGTAAGATTACAATCTTAGATTTAGACGAACTTTTACTTGTCTAAAACGAACCTACTACTAGTATGAGATCTCCCTAGAATAAACACTTAAAAGTGAATCTACTTTAGGGAGTCTTTTTATATCTTTTTATAACTTCTTTATTTTGATTAATTTATTATTTACATTTTACTGATACTCCATAAAAGCATTCCCACGATACCATTAATAATTGATAGTCCAGAAATGACCACAGCGAAACTAATATTATTTCTAAATTCCTTATAAGCGGCTACCAAACCAATAAGAGTAACTATAAACCAAAGAGGTGTAAATATAAAATCACCCATTTTTCCAGGTATGATAATATAAGAATCCATTAGATAAAGAGTAGTTAGATAAATAACCCAATTTAATATTATAAAACTTAAGGCTAATAATGAAAATAAATTAGGTTTGGTATTAACATTTGTTTTATGAGCCTTTAACATAAGATATA
>CALZEK010000187.1 GCA_945639745.1 uncultured Bacillaceae bacterium | reverse complement strand
CACCAATGACTACAACATTCTTGATAGCTGGATCATCTTTGGCAGCATTCAACTTGGTCGCCCAGTCACGACCCCGCATTAAGTAGATGTTCTTTAAGTCGTTACCTGGAACTGGTAAAACCTTTGGCGTTACACCAGAAGACAAAATCAACTTGTCATAGCTGACTTCTTCTTCCGAATTATTAGTTAAATCTTTTACAGTAACTGTCTTTTTATCGGGATGAATGGCAGTTACTTCATGATTGGCATAAACGTGTCCGCCCTTTTTCTCAACATCTTCTGGGGCGAAGTTTCTGACATCGTCTTCTGCGGTAACTTTATTTTCAAGGAATAATTGCATCCCACATGACATGAATGAAATGAAGTTGCCAGCTTCGTAAATAGTAACGTCAACGTCGTTATACTTGTCTAGCAATTCGATGGCGGATTCATGACCACCGTGTGAAGCACCAACAATAATTACTTTTCTTTTATCCAAATTTCTGACCTCCTGTTTATTTACTTAACAGTTTCATTGTAACCTCTTTCAGTAATTGGTACAGTTATCCTGCCTGGACAAAATCGACAAAGTGTATATAAACTATTGCTTATTATTTTAATTTTTCCTTATGTATTAAGAATGAAGCGATTATTTTGATAATGTTGACTGGTCTAAAAAATTTTTCTTTATTTTGTTGTGATTTAATTTTCTTTTATTATTTGAAGGCACTAAAAAAAGCGGAACAATCAGTTCCGCTAGTAAGATATTTCAAGGAGAATTTTTGTTTTATTATACACGACTCAAAGCATCATCAATTGGTGTGTCACCTTCACGCATCTTGATGACCTTGCGGCTTGTGTTTTGATATTTCAAGATATCGGCCAAGGTTCTAGCAACATCTTCAGCTGGATTATAGCCCAACTTGCCTTCATCAACGGTAATCTTGCCAGTGCCAGGCTTGTCGGTCATCACCGTTGGTTGCAGAATCGTGTAATCCAAATCAGTGTCATGAATCAAGTAATTGTCGGCGAAAAACTTGGCAATATTGTAGTCGGTCAACCCGTCGAGGCCTTTAACGGTTCTCCACTTAGTTGGCTCAAGTGAGAACAATGCGCTGAGCATCACAAAGCGCTTGATGCCATCTTTTTCAGCCGCTTGCATCAGCTTAACTGCACCGAAAGCGTCAACTTGGAGTATATCTTTAGCACCTGAACCAGCAGTGAAGTAAGTTACGTCTGCGCCCTTGATGGCTTCGGTCATTTGCTCTACACTTTCGTGCAAATCAAATTTAACTGGAGTGACGCGATCGTTTTCTTCCACTCTTTCAGGATGACGCGCACCAGCGATAATTTCATGTCCGTCTTCTAATAAATCGTGGGTTAAAAGCGTGCCCACGCGACCAGTTGCACCTGCAATAAAAATTTTCATTCTTCATACCACCTATTCATTCAACGGTTCAATTGAAATTATAGGTGTTGTCGGCCGATTAGAAAATTACCGAATTTCAATATTGGGTATACGACGGATGCATAGCAAAAAGATCTGCTTTGTTTTCGTTGTTTTCGCGAATTTTCGCACATAAAATAAAAATTTATGTATTCCAAAATCAAGCAAAAAAGGGCGTAGCATCAATAGTTCATGTTTACTTTAGCTTTGATATTTTCACTTTGTTTTCGCGTTGTTTTCGTTGTTTTCGTTGTTTTCGCGAAAATAACAAAAATAAGATATAATTGAATAAACTATTTTAAATAAACTGGAGTGTAAAACATGACATTTTTAGATTTTCAAGAGCTTACTTCTTCAAATACTTTTAAAACTCCTGCAGAAAGTGAATCGATTGAATATAAAGAAGCTAGTTGGAAACTACCAAAATCCTTCTGGGAAACTGTTAGTTCTTTTGCAAATACTGCAGGTGGTCTGATTGTCCTAGGCATTGCGGAAGATAAAAAAGCTCATGAATACAGTATAATTGGCGTAGATAATCCAGAGGATATTGAAACGCAGATTTTTAATGATAACAATAATCCTTCTTGTCTAAGTAAACCTATCATTCAGAATCAAGATGTCACTGTCACTAACTTTAAGGATAAAAAGTTAATTCAGGTCATTATCCATGCGGAACAATATAATGCTAGACCAATTACTGCATTTGGAAAAGCATACATTCGTACAGGTGATGGCGATCGCGTAGCCACAGCGGAGCAACTTAAATATTTTACTGTAGAAAGTCAAAATGAAATCGATACACACCTACTCCCTGCCTCTTATACTATAGATGACCTCGATCCTAAAAGTATTAAGGAATACCGTGATGAATTAAATCAAAAAGGAATTATTACTGTTTCGGAGAATACAAATAATCAAGAATTTTTGTATTCAATTGGTGTATTTAGAAAAGATCGAATTAGTAATTCTAACACTTATCATTTAACAGATGGTGGTCTGCTTTTCTTCGGTAAATATATCTCCATTACTGATCGTTTTCCTAGATTTCAATTGGATTACCAAAAATATAATAGTGATAATTCCACAAATTGGGTTGATCGAGTTTCTGCCGGAGATATGAACTTCCCATCTCTAAATATTTTTTCTTTTTACAATATTGTCTCTGAAAAATTAGAAAATAGTGTTCCTGATCCGTTCATCCAAGATGAAAAATTAAGTCGAACTTCTTATCATGGTGATTTAGTTTTGGCAGCTAAAGAAGCTTTGGTAAATTGCTTAATGCATTCATACTACGATGGATTAGTTGGCGTTAAAATTGTTGATCGTCCAAGCTATTTCGAATTCACCAATCCAGGAACAATGCGTGTTAGCATAGAATCATTTTTGCGTGGTCAATATTCTTCAATCCGTAATACAGAAATAGCTAGTCTCTTCAGAAGAATCGGTATCTCAGAAACTGCTGCTAGTGGTGGCCCACGAATCTTTAATGCAGCTATAAAAAACAAATTGAATGATCCTGAAATTAGCGTTGATTATAGTATGAATACTACTCGCATTCGAATTTGGAAATCATTTGCCACTAACAATGATACTGAATTAGAAAAACTATCTGATTTAGAGAAATTCATTATTTCTACTATAAAAAATAAAACTTCTGCCACAGCCAATGAAATTGTTAATGATCCTAACAACACATTTGGCAAACAGACTGTCATCAGACATACCTTAAATTCATTAGTCAATCAAAAATTTTTAGTAAAACAAAGACGTGGAAGAAGCTTCGTATACAGTCTAAACCCACAAAATGATTACCTAAATCAGGTAAAGCATCTAAAACACTTAGAAGATAATATCCTAAAATAAACAAAAATGCTGATAATCTCTGCCTAGTAAGCTTTGATATATCAGCATTTTTTATAATTTAATTTTTCTTTCTTCTCGTGGTTTTATTGTTTTGGGGGTGTTGTGTTTGATTGTAGTTGTTTGTATTGGTTTGTTTGGGTTTTTTTTGTTTTTT
>CALZEK010000186.1 GCA_945639745.1 uncultured Bacillaceae bacterium | reverse complement strand
ATCAAGGTCTTCAACAATAATACCTGCATCTTTTGGATTGACATATTTTGCTGTCATTCCAAGTGAGTTTAAATAAGCACTTAAAATCAATGCCGAACTATTTTCACCAATTGCTTTAATAGCATTTAACTTTAAACGGTCCGACATATCACTTTCTAATGTTTCAGTAATATCATTCTCAATTTTACTTAACAAGTCATGATCTAAATTTAAATCTTCAATAATCGTTTTAAAACGATCAGTTATTGTTATAAAATACGATTTATATTTATCATCATTTATGTATGCTTCAAATAATTGAATTAATAAATCTGTCACTTTAAAATCTTCATTGTGTCTTTTTCCAGGTGCTGAAACGACGATAAACTTTCTTTCTTCATCAGATTGAATAATGTCACTTACTTTTTGAAATTGAGTTGCATTTGCTAGTGAACTACCACCAAATTTGGCGACTTTCATTTAAATATCCTCCTTGTTTTGACTGTTCTTCTTATTAGATTTTATAAATCTAGGGTTATTTACTAAATTTCTTTTTTTATCACGATTGTAAAGAAAGCCACCGATAAAAGCAAGGCCCGCAACAAACATAATAAAACCGACTACAAATTGAATACCAACATGAAAGAAGATCGAGTAAAAATCACTAAAAAGTGCATCTCTCATAAGTTTAATACCAAATGCTCCGATAATACCAGGGATAAATAATATAATAATTGCAATAATTCGTATCATAGATATCTCCTTCTAGATATTCAAGCGTGAACATATTATAACAAACCTTTTAATTATTTAAAACGATTATGAATAAAATGCTTATAATAATTACTTGCGAATAAGAGTCTGATAAAGTATGCTTAAAATAACAAAACATATCCTAAAGTCGCGTCCTTATCGTCTTAATATTCTGACAATTGGAAGCGATTTATAATCGGGGAGGGAATTTTTATGAAAATATTTAAGAGTTTAGAAAATGATAATTATGAACAAGTTATCTTTTGTTCAGATAAAGAAACAGGTTTGAGAGCAATTATCGCGATTCATGATACGACACTTGGTCCAGCATTGGGTGGTACGCGCATGTGGCCTTATAATTCAGAAGAAGAAGCATTAGAAGATGCGCTTAGACTAGCTCATGGAATGACTTACAAAAATGCAGCTGCTGGATTAAATTTAGGTGGCGGTAAAGCTGTTATTATTGGTGATCCACGAAAAGATAAAAGTGAAGCAATGTTTAGAAAATTCGGTCAATACGTTGATAGTTTAGGCGGACGTTATATTACAGCAGAAGATGTTGGCACAACAGAACAAGATATGGATTATATTAATATGGAAACAAAATATGTCACAGGTACATCTGGTGGGAAAAGTGCCGGAGATCCATCACCAGTAACTGCTTATGGGATTTATCAAGGAATTAAAGCGACAGCTAAAGTTACTTTCAATGAATCGTCACTTAAAAATAAAGTAATTGCTGTTCAAGGAGTAGGTCATGTTGCTTATACTTTATGTAGCTACTTACACGAAGAAGGTGCAAAACTGATTGTAACTGATATTAACAAAGATGCAGTAAATCGTGCCGTTAATGATTTTGGAGCTAAAGCTGTTAATCCAGATGAAATTTATGGTGTAGATTGTGATATTTTTGTTCCGTGTGCGCTTGGTGCAATTATTAACGATGATACGATTAAGCAATTTAAAGCTAAAGCAATTGCAGGAAGTGCAAATAACCAATTAAAAGAAGATAAACATGGTGATTTATTACATGAAATGGGAATTACTTATGCGCCTGACTTTGTGATTAATGCAGGTGGTGTCATTAATGTTGCAGATGAATTAGTTGGATATAATCAAGAACGAGCAATGAAGAAGGTTGAAAGTATTTATAATAACTTAATGCGTGTGTTTGAAATTTCAAAAGAAGAAAATATTCCGACTTATTTAGCAGCAGATCGTATGGCTGAAGAAAGAATTGAAAAAATTTCTAAATTAAGCCATCAATTTACAAATCCTAAATCACATATTTTAGATAACTAATAAAACCATACACCTAATTAGTGTATGGTTTTGAAAAGACCTAATTAACTAGGTGTATGCGCTTACAAAAAGAATGGGAACGAGAAAGGAAATGATACAGTGACTAAAGAATATGACTTAGTAGTTTTAGGCGGAGGAACAGGCGGTTATGTTGCGGCAATTAGAGCGAGCCAATTGGGTATGGATGTTGCGTTAGTAGAAAAAAATCAATTAGGTGGGACATGTTTGCATGAAGGATGTATTCCTTCAAAATCATTACTTAAAAGTGCAGAGGTTTATCAAACAATCTTAAATGCTGAAGAGTTTGGTGTGCATACAGAAAATATTGAAATTGATTTTTTAAAAATGCAGGAAAAGAAAAATAAAACAATTAATCAACTTCATATGGGTGTTACACATTTAATGAAGAAAAATAAAATTGATGTTTTCGAAGGTCACGGAAGAATTCTTGGACCGAGTATATTTTCGCCAATGCCAGGTACAATTTCAATTGAGCATGAAAATGATGAAGAAAATACAATGATTGTCCCTAAAAAAATTATTATTGCTACTGGCTCAAAGCCAAGAGAGTTACCTGATTTACCTTTTGATGAAGAATTGGTATTATCTTCAACGGGTGCTCTTAATTTAGATGCTTTACCTGATAGTATTTGTATTGTAGGTGCTGGAGCGATTGGAATTGAGTGGGCATCAATGTTAATTGATTTAAATGTTGATGTAACAGTAATTGAAAATGCGAAAACATTATTGCCACAAGTTGATAGTGATGTAAGTAAGAAAATCAAATCAATTTTAGAAGCTAAAGGCGTTAAATTTTATTTAGATAGTGAATTTACAGCTGATATAAGTAATGGCCAATCAGTAGATATAAGGATTAATGAATCTGATACAATCAATGTAGATAAAGTCATTGTGTCCATAGGACGTGAATCGTTAGTTGATGAAATTGGTTTACCGAATACATCTATTGAGCTAGAGAATGGACACATTGTCACAAATGAGTTTTATCAAACAAAAGAATCGCACATTTATGCAATTGGTGATTGTATAGGTGGTCTTCAACTTGCTCATGTTGCTTCAGCAGAAGGACGAGTGGCAGTTGAACACATGAATCAATTTAAACCACTTAAAATTGAAAAAGAAATGGTACCTATATGTATTTATTCAGTACCTGAAATCGCACAAATTGGCTTAACTGAACAAGCTGTAAAAGAACAACAATTAGATTATGAAGCAAGTACATTTCCATTTAGCAGTATAGGAAAAGCACTTATTTCAGGACAGTCAGAAGGATTTATGAAAATAATTATCGATAAAAACACAAAAGATATTTTAGGTGTACACATGATTGGACCAGGTGTCACAGATATGATTTCAGAAGCTAGTTTAGCGAAAATGCTAAATGCTATCCCTTGGGAAATTCATGAAACAATTCATCCACATCCTTCACTA
>CALZEK010000185.1 GCA_945639745.1 uncultured Bacillaceae bacterium | reverse complement strand
AGGTAGTTTATCGTAATGAATTGAGTTTGTTGCTGCTGGTCTAGCTATACCACCGGCACAACCACAGACTGAATTAAGCATAATTAAAGCAGTGCCTTCTTTAGATAAAGCTTCATCTACGTCTTCTTTCGTTCGTAATTCTTTATATCCTGCTTCAGTCATATCTTCTCGAGCAACAGTAACAACATCATTCATAAAATTATCAAAATCCATATGACAACATTCCTTTCAGAAATGATTTTTAAACTCACGTTATAAGTTTATCAATATTATCGTTAATATTCAATCTTATTCATCTGACATTGAAAATTAATATAAATTTGTTGTCTCTTCATTAATGTTTTCAAGTCTTTCTTTAACGTAAGCTAAAAACCTTCCACATACTAAGCCATCTAGAATGCGATGATCTAATGATAATGATAAATTAACAATATCACGTGCAGCAAACATATCGTTAATAATAACTGGACGTTTGACTATGGATTCGACTTGTAAAATCGCAGCTTGCGGATGATTAATAATTCCCATTGAGTTAACTGAACCAAACGTTCCGGTATTGTTAACTGTAAATGTACCTCCGGAAATATCATCTTGAGCTAATTTGTTTGTTCTTGCTTTTTCAGCTAATTCATTAATTTTCACAGCAATACCTTTAATACTTAAATCATCAGCATTTTTTATAACAGGAACAAAGAGTTCATCATCATTTGCAACAGCAATCGAAATATTTACGTCACGCTTTTGAATGATTTTATCTCCCGCCCACATACTGTTTAATTCTGGGAATTTCTTCAATGCATTAGCAACTATTTTGACAAAGAATGCAAAGTAAGTTAAATTAACACCCTCATTTGCCTTGAATTCTTCTTTAACACGGTTACGGTACTTAACTAAATCTGTCACATCGACCTCAACAGTCATCCACGCATGTGGTATTTCTTGTTTTGATGTTGTCATTTTTCCAGCTATTGCATTGCGTAATGGTGTAATTGGAATAATCACATCATTTTCTCCTGAAGTTATTTGTGATTTAGGACTTGTTTTTGGCTGTTTTTCAGAAATATGTTGTTTTGAATTTTCAGGTTTTTCTTGCTGATTAGATATTTGTTCGCCTGATTCAATAATCGAATAAATATCCTTACGTGTTATTCTACCACCTAAACCTGTACCTGTAACCTCTTGAAGATTTATATCATGCTCTTGAGATAATTTTAAGACAGCTGGCGAATACCTAGCAGCCATTGAGTCGTTATTATCAACATTTTGATTTTTTTGCTTATTTTCTGATTTGTCTATTTTTTCAGACGTTTCTACCTCATCTGATTCATTACTAGATTCTGTTTCAATATAAGCAAGTAAAGTACCAACTTTTACTGTTTCACCTTCAGGAACAATTATTTCTTTAATTGTTCCTGAATAGGATGATGGCACTTCTGCACTGACTTTATCTGTCATAACATCAGCTATTGGATCATATTCATTTACATAGTCGCCTTCTTTAACTAGCCAGCTATTTACAGTTCCTTCAGTAACACTTTCTCCTAGTTGAGGCATTAATATTTCTTTTTGAGCCATAAGTTAATCTCTCCTTTTAAAATTCAGCTAATTTACGAATTTCTTCTTCTATCTTATCTTCAGTTACCATAAAATGCTTTTCTAAAGGTGGAGCATATGGCATAGCAGGAACATCTAATCCAGCTAATCTTTTTACTGGTGCGTCAAGTTCAAATAAACAATTTTCAGCTATAATCGCTGCAACTTCACCAATAACGCTACCTTCCATATTATCTTCAGTAACAAGTAAAACTTTACCTGTTTTATTAGCAGCTTCAATAATCGCTTCTTTGTCCAGTGGATAAACTGTAATCAAATCGAGTAAATGAACTGAAATGTCTTCTTCTTCTAATTTCTCAATAACTTGTAATGTTTGATGTACACATAAACCATAAGTTATCACAGTAACATCTGTGCCTGAATGCTTAACTTTAGCTTCACCTATTGGAACGATATAATCTTCTTCAGGTACTTCTTCAGAAAGTAATCGATATGCTCGTTTATGCTCAAAAAACAAGACAGGATCATTATCTCTTATAGCAGCTTTTAAAAGGCCTTTAGCATCATATGGACTTGATGGTATCACAATTTTTAGTCCGGGCTGATTACTAAATATCGCTTCAATTGATTGAGAATGATAAAGCGCACCGTTTACACCTCCACCATAAGGTGCTCTAATTGTAATTGGACAATTCCAATCATTGTTTGAACGATATCTAATTTTAGCTGCTTCTGAAATAATTTGATTTACTGCTGGTAAAATAAAGTCAGCAAATTGAATTTCAGCTACAGGTCTCAAGCCATACATTGCTGCTCCAATAGCAACACCTACAATTCCTGATTCTGCAAGAGGTGCATCAATAACACGCTTTTCACCATGTTTTTCATATAAATTTTGTGTGGCTCCAAACACACCACCCTTTTTCCCTACATCCTCACCAAAAACAAACACATTTTCATCTCTTTCTAACTCTTCATCCATTGCTGAAGTTATCGCTTTAAGATAATTAATTTCTGACATCCGAATCCCTCCTTACTTTTTCTCATAGACATAATCATGAATTGTATTGACATCTGCATATGGTGATTTTTCTGCAAATTTTGTTGCTTCGTTAATTTCTTTACTAATGTCATCAAGCATTTCTTTTTCTATTTCGTCATTAATCAAATCATGTTTAACTAAGTATTTTCTAAAACTTACATTACAATCTCTTTCTTGCATTTCTTTTATTTCTTCTTTAGTACGGTATTGATTATGGTTGTCGTCACTTGAATGAGCGGATAACCGCTCAGATACAGCTTCGATTAAAGTAGGACCTTCACCATTTTTAGCTCGTTCGTGAGCTTTTTTCATCACCTCATAAACTTTAAGTGGATCATTTCCATCAACTTCAATGCCTGGCATTCCATATGAATTAGCTCTTATGGCAATGTTTTTACTTGCTATTTGTTTTTCAAATGGAACTGAAATAGCAATTTTATTGTTTTGAACAAGTGTAATCACTGGTAAATCATGAACACCTGCAAAGTTTAATCCTTCATGAAAATCACCTTGGTTTGTTGAACCATCACCTAAAGTAGCTAACGTCACAAAATCTTTCTCTTTATATTTAGCAGCTAAAGCAAAGCCAACTGCATGAGGAACTTGTGTTGTAACGGGTGATGATCCGGTAATAATTCGATTTGCTTTATGACCGTAATGTCCAGGCATTTGACGACCACCTGAATTAGGGTCAGCTGCTTTACCGAATAAATGAAGCATCACTTCTTTTGTTGTCATTCCAGCAACTAAGACTAAACCAAGGTCACGGTAATAAGGTGCAATGTAATCTTGTGTTAAATCTAGGGCAAATCCCGCTCCAATTTGAGTAGCTTCTTGTCCTTGGCCTGAAATAGTAAATGCAGCTTTACCTGCACGATTTAATAATAATAAACGTTCATCTAG
>CALZEK010000184.1 GCA_945639745.1 uncultured Bacillaceae bacterium | reverse complement strand
GCCATAAATGATAAAAAGACGACTATTTCTAGTCGTCTTTTAAAGTTTAATTATAAAACATATGCTTCTTTATCAATAATCGCTTTTGCGATTTCACGTTTTTTAGCAATAACATTAATCGGTGTATGGCGAGTTAATTTACGAAGTGAAGACAACATCATACGTAAGTTATCCCCTTCTTCGACTGCAATTAAAATTTCCTTTGCATGTGCTTCAATTCGATTAAATGCTTCTTGTGTATGAACTTGAGTATAAAGTAATTTCTGATTACTCTTAGCTTCACCATCTTTTGCAAGTGCTTTTTCTGTTCTTAAAATAGCAGCTTCCATATTAAAGACATCTGCTGCCATATCTGCTAAATTAGATAAAATTTCTTGTTCATTTTCTAATTTTTGCATATATTTTTGTGCAGCAAGTCCTGCACCAAGTAAGACAATTTTCTTAGCATTTTTAAGAAGATGTTTTTCTTGATCTAATGCTTCACTACCAACTTCTTCTGGCATCATCATCAGAAGCTCTTCTTGTAAACCTTGTGCTTGCTCTAAAAGTGGTAATTCACCTTTCATTGCTTTTTTAATAAGTGTACCTGGAACAATTAAACGATTAATTTCGTTTGTTCCTTCAAAAATTCGGTTAATTCTTGAGTCACGGTACATACGCTCAACTTCATATTCTGCCATAAAGCCATAACCACCATGTAATTGAACAGCTTCATCAACCACATAATCTAACATTTCAGTCGCTGTATACTTGTTCATCGAACACTCTATTTGATATTCTGCAATCGCCGCTGCTACTTGGCGACCATCTTTGAATTCTTCAGCTGATAAAGCACCCATACGTTGTTCAAATAAGCCAACTGTACGATATACAGCACTCTCATTTGCATAGATCCCTGTCGCCATATTAGCTAGTTTTTCTTGTGTTAAAGTAAAGTTTGAAATGGGTGTGTTAAATTGTTTACGCTGATTAACATAATTTGATGCTAATTCTAACCCACGCTTAGCTCCACCAACACTACCAATCGCTAATTTATAACGACCAACGTTAAGGATATTAAAGGCAATGATATGCCCGCGTCCTTGTTCACCTAGTAGATTTTCAACAGGTACTTCTGCATCTTCTAAGACTAATGTTCTTGTTGAAGAACTCTTAATACCCATTTTCTTTTCTTCTGGTCCAACCGATACACCTGGAAACTCACGCTCAACAATAAATGCTGAAAAATCTTCACCATTCACTTTAGCATAAACAACAAATACATCCGCAAAGTCAGAGTTGGTAATCCATTGTTTTTCACCATTTAAAACATAATGTGTCCCCGCTTCGTTTAATACTGCCGTTGTTTTAGCACCTAAGGCATCAGATCCTGAACCTGGCTCTGTTAAAGCATAAGCTGCAATTTTTTCACCAGTTGCTAGTGTTGGTAAGTATTGTGATTTTTGTTCATGATTACCGAAGAATACAATTGGTAAAGTCCCAATTCCAACGTGTGCACCATGCGTTATGGAAAAACCGCCTGCCGGTGCAAACTTTTCAGTAATTAATGATGAACTGATTCTATCTAACTCTAATCCACCGTACTCAGCAGGTATATCTGCACTTAACAGACCTAAATCTCCTGCTTTTTTTAATAAGTTTACTGAATGCTCAAACTCATGATTTTCTAAATTATCAATTAATGGTGTTACTTCTTTACTTACAAAATCCTCTGTTGTTTTAGCAATCATTTTATGTTCTTCATTGAAATCTTCTGGTGTTAAAACATCATCACCTGTAAAATCCTGTGTTAAAAATGATCCACCTACAAATAATTTTTCACTCATTATTATCATCCTTTCAAATTTTAAAATTAAATTAGCTCAAATACGCCCGCTGCACCCATACCGCCACCAATACACATTGTAACGACACCGAATTGTACATTTTGACGCTTCATTTCATGCATAATACTTAATGTTAATTTTGTTCCTGTCATACCTAGTGGATGGCCTAGTGCAATTGCACCACCATTTACGTTTACTTTATTTGGATCTAATTTCAATGTATTAATAACATGTAATGACTGAGATGCAAATGCTTCGTTTAGTTCAAACAAACCAATATCTTCAATTTCTAGTCCAGCAAGCTTTAGTGCTTTAGGAATCGCTTCTACTGGTCCTACTCCCATAATTTCTGGTGGGACACCTGCTACAGCAAATGAACGGAATTTAAGTTGTGGTACTAAACCTTCTGCTACTGCTTTTTCACGGTCCATTAACAACACCGTCCCTGCTCCATCACTCATTTGCGATGAATTTCCTGCTGTAACTGATCCTGTTGTTGAAAATGCTGGTCTTAAATTAGCTAAGATTTCAGGTGTTGTTCCTTCTCGGACACCTTCATCCATTTCAAACATTTTCTTTACTTCAACAATTTTTCCATCTTTTCCTACAAGACGCTCAACAATTTCATAAGGAACGATCTCATCATTAAATTTACCCGCTTTGATGGCTGCTGCTGCACGTTTATGACTTTCAGCTGCAAAAGCATCTTGATCAGCTCTTGAAATAGAGAATTTTTTTGCTACTTCTTCAGCGGTATGACCCATTCCCATATAATATTCTGGTGCTTGAGTAACGAGTGTTGGGTTTGGTCTAATAACATGACCTCCCATTGGAATTAAACTCATTGATTCAGCTCCACCTGCAATAATTGTATCGCTTTGTCCTAACATAATGCGTTCTGCACCATAAGCAATACTCTGTAAACCAGATGAACAATAACGATTAATCGTTATTGCTGGTGTATCTGTACTTAAACCTGCTAATCCGGCTATGTTATTAGCCATGTTCATGCCTTGTTCCGCTTCTGGCATAGCATTTCCAATAATCACATCATCAATAGCTCCATCATAATTATCTGCACGTTTTAAAGTTTCTTTTAATGTTGCTGCTGCTAGATCATCTGGACGTGTATGTGCAAGTGATCCTCTATTTGCTCTTCCGACTGGTGTTCTTGCTCCTGAAACAATAACTGCTTCTTTCACGATAATTCCTCCCCTTTCAATTAATTTCTTAACGGTTTTCCTTTAAGTAACATATGTTGCATTCTCATTTGTGTTTTTGGTTCAGCAATTAGACTTAAAAATGCTTCACGCTCAAGATCTAACATAACTTGTTCATCTATATAACTGCCCGCTCTTATCCGCCCACCTGATAGGACATAAGCTAGTTTTTCTGCAATTTTCAAATCATATTCTGAAGCATAACCACTTAGATGTAATGCTTCTGCTCCAAGTAACATTGTTGCATAACCTGCATCACCTACAACTGGAATCTTCTCCCTTTGTGGTGCTTGATAACCTGACATTGCAAGTGATAAAACTTTTTGTTTAGCATCATATAGTAAATGATCTGGATTCACACTAATGCCATCATTGTTATCCAAATAACCTAACTCTCTTGCTTCTTCTGCAGATGTCGCCACTTCTGCTGTTGCAATTCTTTCAAAAACAGCATTAGTTACTTG
>CALZEK010000183.1 GCA_945639745.1 uncultured Bacillaceae bacterium | reverse complement strand
GCATACGGTCTAACAATATTTCTTTCACCAGCATCATTCAAACGATTTGCTGAAAGATGATATGTACCTGGTTTATCAAAATTAACTGTCACTAAACCATTTGCATCTGTTACTAAATCTTCTTGTTCGAGATCATCGATTAGTAGTGTTGCCTTAGCAACTGGATCCCCATCTGAACCATTTAATTTTAATTCTAAATTTTCGCCAGTTTCACTTGTATAAGCTTCTTTGTCGAACCAAGAATATGTATTATCCATATAGTTCATCACATAATAAAGAACAATATTTTCGCCGCCTTTTAGTTCACGGTCTAATACACCTACGTCTACATAAGCATTATCTATAAAATACATCCAACCACTCATACTACCTGATGTGAATTCTCCATCACCATCGAGATGTTGAATGTAATTACCACCAGAGCTTAAACCAAAAACTTCATCATCTTTTAAATCTAAGTCTGTTTTTTCTTCCATTGCTTGAATAATTGCATGGATTGCTCGTGGTGTTTCTGGAATAGAAGAATTTCCGTCATTATCATTGTTAATATATTCTTTTAAATCAAATGTTGATACTTCAATTTCTGTTGGTTCAACAAGTGTTTTTTCATGTGTTTCAACTCTTACAGTAACTTTCTTGGGTGGACCACGTTCTTGTTTAACCATTTTCGGACTACTTTTTATACTTGAGTCATCTTCAATTTGCAGTTGTTCAGTTACCTGTTCTGTTGATAACGCCTGCTCATTATCGATATTTATTGGATCACTATCCACATCTTTCTCTACTTGATTATTTACTTCTGTATCTGAATTATTTGCTTCTACCAAACCTGCTGGAACAATAATATTCAATAACAGTAATAATGAAGCTATTATGGATATTATTTTCCTGGATACTAAACGCTTACTCTTCAAATTAATTCTCCCCTTTTCTTTTTTCAAAACAAAAAAGCTCTTACCTCCAGATACAGAAGGTAAGAGCATAATATTTTATACTTATATTATAGTCGGGTCCTTATGCTACCTTTTTCCTGGAAGGTAATATTGCATATATACTTAGGCAAGTCTCCTGACTTATGGCATAAATAAATTCTTACCTTCCCAGTTTATTAACCAGTGGTATTAAAAGAATTATAACCAATTACAGTGGCCGGACCGTTTGAGAGTTTAACTCAATTCCTTATTATTCTCTTTTCAAATTAATAAAAGAGAACCTAAATATTTATATTCAATTTTAGAGTTTTTTCTATTATTTAATATACACGATAAAACCTTTTCGGACAATTGTTTTGAACTTTATTTTAATTATCAATTTTATCCATTCACTAGATTAATAATCTTAAGTGATGATAAATTAAGTTTAAGATGTCTATTATTCAGTTTTATATGTCTAAAATAAGATTAAAGGACCAAATATCAATAGAATTTCTTGTCGCTGTTTGAGATAAGTTTTAGTTTGTTAATTGTTCTTTTATAGATTTATTTATTATTCACATTAATCTATTCTTTTCCCTCATTAAAAAAAGCTCTTACCCTCCGTTTCAGAAGGTAAGAGCTTAATATTTATATAATTGTATTATAGTCAGGTTTTCAGGTTACCTTTTTCCTGGAAGTTAAAATTGCATAGATATTTAGACAAGTATTCTGATTTATGATTATTTCCGGCTTATTATCTTTATCTGTTAAAATAACTATAACCAAATACAGTGGCCGAACCCTTAGAATTAGTTTAATACCTGGTAACATTGGATCCAGTTGATCATCGTTATGAAATGCAGGAGATGTTAATTTGACACAGTCAACTTGCTCATTAAGTGCAGCGGTAATTTTCCGATGTCGATGACATTAGTTTACTGCAGAATAAGCATGTAATAAATTTAACAAGTGATTATTTTCTGGTCATTTACTCAATCACCATCAGCTTTTTCAACTTTTCCAGTTTGTGTAATGACTTGTTTACTTGATTGCTCCACCTATTATTCTTTATGATTTATATTGCACAAATTTAATAAAGTATTCATTCACACGTTGTTCTAACAATGTTCCAACCCAATGTAAATCAAGATATTGCTTTACCTCATTTACATTAGCTAGATTTACCTTAACTTCTTTAATAACATCTTTATTACTTCCTCTATCTCTTAGCTCTTTAGCAAACACATAACGTTTTTTTTCTCCATAAATCGTAACAAGCGCTTTTATTTCCATTTGTTGTGCAAATTTGTCCTTTAAACTCGGGATATTATCAGGAGCAACTGTCGCACAAACATACAAATAAGGATGGTCTTTTTTATTTAGTTCTTTCATAATTAAATTACCCATTATTTTTTGTAAGCTGTTTCCCTGATAATCAGGATGTACAAAAGAAACTTCTTGATAAATTACTTTATCCAAATCTTTTTCTTCTAGTCCTATTGCAAGCCCTAGATGATGTGGATCATCTGTTGGATCTAGTAATGCACGCACAGCAATAAGCTTATCATCTAGATAAGCACCAATCATTAATCCATTTCCTGATAAAATAAATGTGAATTCATCTTCACTTAAACGTTCTAATTTTGATTTATCAATTAATTTTTGATAAACATTATTTTGTAAATTCATGATTTCAGCTATATTTTCTATACTTAATCGACGTACTTCATATTTTTCTTTAGATTGCTTTAGTTTTCCACTACTCAAACTCTTCATTATAAATCCTCTTTTACATTACAAATATTAAGACAAGCATTTGTTAAAATATTAACACCATTAGTTAGAGCAACTTTATTAAATGTCATATCTGGATCATGTAAACCAGGTTGGACATCAGCTCCTAAAGCTAACATTGTAGCTTTAATATGTGGTCTTAATAAGGTATAGAAATGAAAGTCATCTGAACCAGCTGTTAATAAACGTGGTTGAAGTCGATCTTCACCTAAAACATCAATAATCGCCTTTTTTAAATGTTTTTCTGCTGATTCATTAATAATAGCTGCTGGTACTTCATCAATAATTTCAGTTTTAATTTTCAATTCGTATAATGTCGCTAAACTATTTATAATGTGTGATAGTTTAGCTTTAATTTCATCCATAACATCATTTTCTTGTGCTCGTAAATCTAGTCCAAAACTTGCTTCACCAGGTATAACATTATAACTTTCACTTCCTGCATGAAAATTAGTCATTTTAATTGAAGCAGGAACCGTTGGAGGGGTATAAATCTGCTTAATTTGTTGCACAATCGAACTTCCCACTTCAATTGAATTAATCCCTTCGTTTTGACGTGCACCATGATGATCTTCACCATATATATATCCTTTAATAAACGTGCCAGCACCATGTTGAATACCTGGGGCGCAATTAGGATATGATATTTCGTTATGTGGTCTTAAATGAACACCAAATAAATAATCTAAATCATCTGCTACACCTTCTTTGATAACCTTAATTGAGCCATTACCAAGCTCTTCACCTGGTTGAAATATAGCACGAATTGTTCCTGTTAATTTTGATTCTTGTTTTTTTAATTCTGAAGTTTTCTACTAAAAGGCTAATTAAAA
>CALZEK010000182.1 GCA_945639745.1 uncultured Bacillaceae bacterium | reverse complement strand
GTAACATAAATCGACTAGAAAAAATACTTTCAAGTCCTTTTGAAACTTTTGTTTTATTAGAAGTTCATATTAGTCACCTAGCTTTAATAAGAAAAGAAGCTAAAAAACATAATAAAAAGATTATTATTCATGCTGACTTAATTCACGGACTAAAAACAGATGATTATCAGCATTATTTAATTTTAAATAAAATAAACCGGATGGCATTGTCTCAACAAGGTCTAATATCATCACAAAAGCTAAAAGCAAAAATATTGTTGCAATACAACGTATGTTTTTGTTAGATTCAATAGCTTTAGATAAAAGTTACTCTTTAATTGAACGTACTCAGCCAGATTATATAGAAATACTACCTGGGATAATACCTGAAATCATTCAAGAAGTGTATGATAAAACTAATATTCTAGTAATAAGTGGTGGTTTAATTAGAAGTGAAAAACATGTAAAACTAGCGTTAGATGCTGGAGCTCGTGCTGTTACTACTTCTAATGAAAGTTTATGGCACATAAAATAATTATTTAAACTCACAATTACGGAGGAATATTATGTCTTTATTTGTAGCAGAATTAATCGGTACAATGATTTTAATTATATTAGGGGTTGGAGTTGTAGCAGGCGTTGTCTTAAAAGATTCAAAAGCTGAAGCAAGTGACTGGATTGTTATTACCCTTGGTTGGGGATTAGGTCTTACAATTGCAATATACGCTGTTGGTGGAATTAGTGGTGCACATTTAAATCCTGCTGTTACACTCGGTTTTGCAGTTGTCGGTGACTTTCCTTGGGCTAAAGTGCCAATGTATATTCTTGCTCAAATTATAGGAGCAATTTTAGGTGGTATAATTGTTTTTTATGGTTATATCGCTCATTTTTATAAAACAACTGATGCCACTACCAAATTAGGAGTATTTGCAACAATTCCTGCGATTAGAAATCCAATAGCTAATTTAATTACTGAAGTTATTGGTACTTTTATTTTAATATTAGGTTTGTTATTTATTGGTACAAATGAATTTACAGAAGGATTAAATCCAATCGTTGTTGGATTATTAATTTTAAGTATTGGTTTATCGCTAGGAGGTCCTACCGGATATGCAATAAACCCTGCTCGTGACTTAGGTCCACGTATAGCTCACTTTATTTTACCTATTCCTAATAAAGGAAGTTCTGATTGGTCATACAGTTGGATACCTATTATAGGACCTATTCTTGGATCTATACTAGCGGCTTTATTTTATAAACAATTTTATTTAAATACAAATTCTATTATGTTTTGGGTCTTTCTAGCGCTAACTTTTGGATTATTTATATTAGCTCAATTAAAATTAGCTAGACAACAAAACATTATACAGGAGGAAATTTGAATGACTGAAAAATTTATTTTATCTATTGATCAAGGTACCACAAGCTCACGAGCGATTCTTTTTGATAAACAAGGTTCTATAAGGCATAGTGAACAACAAGAATTCAAACAACATTTCCCCCAGCCTGGATGGGTTGAGCATGATGCAAATGCTATATGGAGTTCTGTTTTAAGTGTAATAGCTGGTATATTATCTAAACAAAATATAGAATCTCATCAAATTGCAGGTATAGGAATAACTAATCAACGTGAAACGACAGTTGTTTGGGATAAAAACACTGGTGAACCAATTTATAATGCTATTGTTTGGCAATCTCGTCAATCTTCAGATATTTGTGATGAATTAATTGAAAAGGGATACAATGATTTATTTAGAGATAAAACAGGTCTTTTAATCGATTCTTATTTTTCTGGCACTAAAGTAAAATGGATTTTAGATAATGTTGAAGGTGCTCGTGAAAAAGCTGAAAATAATGAACTTATTTTTGGCACGATTGACACATGGTTAATCTGGAAATTATCAGGTGGAAAAGCTCACGTAACCGATTATACGAATGCATCTAGAACTCTCATGTATAATATATATGACTTAACATGGGATGATGAACTATTAGATATCTTAACTATCCCTAAATCTATGCTACCCGATGTTAAGCCTTCTTCTCATGTTTTCACTGAAACAGATAGTGACTTATTCTTTGGACAATCAGTTCCGATTGCTGGTGTTGCTGGAGACCAACAAGCAGCTTTGTTTGGACAAGCTTGTTTTGAAGAAGGTATGGTCAAAAACACATATGGTACCGGTTGTTTTATGTTAATGAATACTGGTGAAAAACCAGTTAAGTCAAAAAATGGCTTAATCACCACAATTGCTTGGGGGATAGATGGAAAAGTAACTTATGCTCTTGAAGGAAGTATTTTCGTTGCTGGATCTTCGATTCAATGGCTCAGAGATGGTTTAAGAATGTTTAGATATTCACCTGAAAGTGAAGAATATGCAAAACGAGTTGAATCAACTGATGGTGTTTACGTTGTTCCTGCTTTTGTTGGATTAGGTGCACCTTATTGGGACAGTGAAGTTAGGGGAGCAATTTTTGGATTAACGCGTGGCACAACTAAAGAACACTTTATCAGAGCTACTTTAGAATCACTTGCTTATCAAACAAAAGACGTTTTAGATGCCATGGAAAAAGATTCAAATATTGATTTAAAAAGATTAAGAGTTGACGGAGGAGCAGTAAGTAATAACCTTCTAATGCAATTCCAAAGTGATTTATTACAAGTACCTGTCGACAGATCGAAAATTAATGAAACTACGGCACTCGGAGCTGCTTATTTAGCAGGTTTAGCTATTGGTTTTTGGAAAGATCATTCAGAAATATCATCATATTGGAAAAAAGATAAAGTATTTGAACCAACAATGGATATAAATACACGTAATAAATTGTATAATGGTTGGCAAAAAGCTATCGAAGCGACCATGATTTTCAAGTAAATTTAAAACCCTAACTTATTTATAAGCTAGGGTTTTTTCCATCTACTTTATACTATCATTTGGAATTTTGAAACTGAATGTTGTTCCTTCATTTACTTTACTCTTAACTGATATCGTTCCTTGATGTGCAGAAACAATATGTTTAGTTATTGCTAAACCTAATCCTGTTCCTTTTTTCTCATTCGTTCTTGTTCTAGATTTATCGGCTTTATAAAATCGTTCAAAAATAAATGATAAATCTTCTTTTGGAATCCCTGAACCATTATCAGTAATTTCAACATGTAATTGTTTTTCAGTGTTATTTACTTTTACATTTACATATCCACCTGGACCTGTATGACTAATAGCATTATCTATTAAATTTGTAAATACTTGTTCAATTCTATCAGCATCAAATAATGCGACTGGATAATCTATTTCTTCAATTAAATTAAGTGTTACTTTTTGTTCTTCGGAAATACCAATGAATTTACGATATATTTTTTCAACAAAACTATTTATTTCTATTTCTTCTTTGTATAATTCAATATGCCCTGCTTCCATTCTTCCAATGTCTAATAATTCATTAACTAAACGACTCATCCTAAGAGATTCATCATGAATTATTTGTGCAAGTTCATTTTTCTCTTCTTTAGAATGAGCTATATCATCAACAATAGCTTCACTATAGCCTTGCATTAAAGCGATTGGTGTTCGTAATTCATGAGACACATT
>CALZEK010000181.1 GCA_945639745.1 uncultured Bacillaceae bacterium | reverse complement strand
ACCCCAAGAATTCACCGAATAATATTCCTCTAACATAAAATCACCTCCAGTAATAAAAATAATACCTTTAATTAAAGTTATGTGTATAATTGTATCATAGTCTAAAAGTTTATTAATGACGATATTTTTTGATTAGTAATAAAATAAATAAGTAAGAAAAAATAAAGGAGTAATATAATGAAAATAGCATTAGTAACAGATAGTACAGCTTATTTACCAAAAGATGTTTTAGATAAGTATAATGTTTATGTCATTCCATTAAGTGTTGTTTTTGAAAACGATTCATATCGTGAAGGCGTTGACATTACAACAGCTGATTTTTATAAAAAAGTTAAAACAGAAGAAAACTTACCAACAACATCGCAACCGGCAATAGGAGAATTGGTTAATTTATATGAAAGCTTAAGTAAGGATTATGATGCAATAATCTCTATACATATTTCAAAAGGACTTAGTGGTACTTTTGAAGCCTCTCAAACAGCAGGCAAAATGGTAGAGAATATACAAGTTTATTCAATAGATTCAACTATAACAACGATTCCACAAGGCTTCTTAGTTATGGAAGCAGGTGAAATGATTAAGGAAGGAATCAAAGTTGAAGAGATTATTGATGTCTTAAAAAGTTATACAAAAAACATGACAGCTTATTTTATGGTAGCAGATTTAAGTCATTTACAAAGAGGCGGGCGTTTATCAGGTGCCCAAAAAATTGTCGGTAGTCTATTAAATATTAAACCAGTTCTTCACATAACTGATGGACAAATAAAACCATTTGAAAAGATACGTTCAAAGAAAAAAGCTCTTAAACGTATACTTAGTTTACTAGAGCAAGATGCTCTTAATAAAACAATTAAAAAAGTAGCATTTATTCATGCTAATAATGAAGAAGGCGCCTTAGAATTAGAAAGAGCATTTAAAGATAAATACCCGCATATTGAAACATATATAAGTTATTTTGGTCCTGTCATTGGTACACATTTAGGAGAAGGTGCACTTGGAGCAACATGGTATTATGAGAATTAACAAAAAAGGAGAATGAAATGAACAATCTATCTAGAATGCTTAAACAAATTGATCATTTAGAAGCATCTTTTGAAATAAAAGATGCTTCTAAAAAAAGGCTTTCTGTTCCACTTGAACTCTATGCTACTGCTGAAAAATATCGAGGTAAACTATTGACAAAAGATGAGCTAGATTTATCAAGCAATAAAATAAAATATTTAATAAAAGAAAACTACATTAAAATTTTACCATCAATAATTAAGAGGAATCATCGATCTTATTGTTTACGTTGCGAAAATAACGAAGAAAAATATTTTGCTAAGATGGATTGTAAGAAATGTTTTAAAACTCATTTATATTGTCGAAGTTGCTTGCAGATGAATCGGGTAATTGAATGTGAATCTCTTTATTACTGGTATGACGAATCAATTGTTTTTTCAGAACGGAATAATCTAAATCATTGGTCTGGAAAGCTTTCAATAGCGCAGCAACAGGGAGCAAACCGGTCTATAAAAGCACTTAAAGAAAAAACAGATTTACTTATCTGGGCTGTAACAGGTTCTGGTAAAACAGAACTCGTTTTTCCAGTTATTACAAAAGCATTAGAAAAAGGAATGCGAGTATGTGTAGCAAGTCCAAGAACAGATGTAGTGAAGGAATTTAGGCTTAGAATAGAGTCAATTTTTAATCATATAACTATAGCTGCTTTATATGCTAATAGTGAAGAAAAAGATATTAATGCACAATTAATTATAACGACTAATCATCAATTACTTAGATTTAAACGCACGTTTGATTTATTAATTATTGATGAGGTAGATGCATTTCCTTACTCAACAGATGATCGTTTAAAAAGAATTACTAATCGTGCTCGAAAGAAAAAAGGAACAACCATTTATTTAACAGCTACACCCCATCCACTATTAAAAAAACAACCCACTGTCTTTATTCCTAAGCGTTATCATGGTCATCCACTGATTATTCCACAAATAAAATATAGTTATCAATTAAAAAAATCTTTAGAAAAAAACAAACTTCCAAAAGCATTTAATCAACTTATCAGACAGCGAAGTAAACCACAAAGACAATTACTCATCTTCGTGGCTTCAATTAGATTATCTATTAAACTAAGAAAAGAAATAGTAGCAATATTGCAAAAAAATAATTTGATTCAAAATAAGAATCAAGTACAATCTGTAGATTCAAAAGACGAAAATCGTAGTGAAAAAGTAAATGCTTTTAGGAGAAAGGATTTGTATTGTTTAATTACAACGACAATTTTAGAAAGGGGTGTAACCTTTCCTTCAGTTGATGTAATTGTAATCGGGGCAGATAATAAAATATTTACAAGCGCAGCTTTAGTTCAGATATCTGGTAGAGCAGGACGAAGTGTCAATGATCCCAAGGGAGAGGTATATTTTTTAGTTACAAATAATACACAAGCGATTAAATCATGTTTAACAGATTTAAAATATATGAATCAATTAGCAGAAGAGTTTAAATTATGACATGTATTTACTGTTTTAAAAAAATATCAAAGACATTGTCATGGGAGAATATTATTTTAGGTTATCGAAAACAAAAATTATGTCATGATTGCACACAGTCATTTGTTAAATTAACAACACCCAAATGTGATGTGTGTGCAGCTGAATCAAAAGCAAATTATTGTGTTGATTGTAAGGAGTGGTCGAGAAAATATAATTATCGAGATGTGTTAATTAAAAACTATTCATATTATAAATATAATGATTTTGCTAAACAATATGTAACAAATTGGAAGTATCGTGGCGATTATATCTTAATAGAAGGAATTCGGGAATTAATTAATTCTAAATTAAAAAGTGAATTAAATGAGCTTGCAAAAACCCATAGGATTGTACCAATTCCATTAAGTAAAACGAGATTATCCGAAAGAGCGTTTAATCAAGCAGCTCTTATTGCAAATTTAATTGGCGAAATAGATGAGTCACTATTAAGCCGGATTGATAATCAAAAACAATCTAAAAAAACAAAGCAAGAAAGAATAAATACTAAAAATAATTTTAAAGTAACTAAAAAAATTACAGGAAAGATTTTACTGGTAGACGATATTTATACAACCGGTACGACGATAAGACAAGCAGCGTCTTTATTGAAAGAAAATGGAGCATCAGAAGTACGTTCATTTACATTTATTCGAAGTTAAAAATAAGAATAATCGAATTAAATAATTAAAAAGCAGGAAAAAAAGCTGAGAACAATGTATAATGAAAATTATAAATATATTTAAGGGGGACACTTATTATGAATTACAATATTCGTGGTGAGAACATTGAAGTTACTCAAGCAATAAGAAGTCATGTAGAGGAAAAGATTAGCAAGATTGAAAAGTATTTTGATACGCCTCCAACATCTGACGTAAATGTGAACTTAAGTGTCTATAATGAAGAACGACAAGTGGAAGTGACAATTCCAATGCCTAATTTATTATTGCGTGCTGAAGAGCAACATACAGATATGTATGCAGCAATTGATCTTGTTGTTGATAAATTAGAACGTCAGATTAGAAAATATAAAACAAAAGTG
>CALZEK010000180.1 GCA_945639745.1 uncultured Bacillaceae bacterium | reverse complement strand
GTGTATAAGTGTATGGGTTTTGTGGCATACCAGCTAAATAAGCTGCTTGAGCTAGGTTTAATTCATTAGCATCTACCCCAAAGATGCCTTGACTTGCCGTTTGAATTCCAGCAATATTACGACCAGAAGCTGCTCTTCCATATGGGATTACATTTAAATATGCTTCAAGAATATCATCTTTTTTAAAATTATTTTCTAAACGAATTGCTAAGAGAATTTCTTTAGCTTTTCGATCGAAAGATACTTCATTAGTTAAAATTTGGTTTTTAATCAATTGTTGTGTGAGTGTACTTCCACCTGTTTTCACGTCAGAATTAGACACTTCTTGTAAAACAGCACGAAAAATAGCTTTTGGAACAACACCATTATGTTCATAAAAATTTTCATCTTCAGTTGCTAATACAGCATCAATAAGTAATGGTGAAATATTTTCAAGTTTAACTTCATCACGTTGGAGATCAGCTTGAATATCACCAATATATTTTTCACTAGCAAAATACATTTTTGAAGATTCTTCATAACTATAAATATCACGTTTCATTTCTTCATAACTTTGAATTGGTTCATCTTTAACAAGTGAAGCAAAATAACCTGCACCAGTACTGATAGTAAACATAGCTAAGGCAGCGCCAATCACTATGAAGAATATTAATACTCTAAATATTATTTTAAAAGAAATGCGAGCAGTTCTTTTAATATCACTCGAATTCCTATTATTTGAACTCATCATTTATCCCCCCAAATACATTAATAAATTATATCATATTGCCTCTTAAACATGTAGTTGGATTGTTTATAAAATGTGTTTTACTTTTAATATTTGCATTATTTTATAAAAAAGTTAAAATAGACATAGAATAATAAAAGCAAAGAAAGATTGCAGTAAATTATAAATCCCTATTAAAGAGAGCTAACGGTGCTGGGAGTTAGTATATATTTATAATTGAATTACGTTCTGGAGCTTATCTTTTTTATGAGTAGTAAAAAAGACGGTAAGTGCCGTTATAACTTAGAGCTGGTGCATGTTTAAATGCACAATTAGGGTGGTACCGCGAATGATAACCTCGTCCCTTATATTTCAATATAAATATAAGGAACGAGTTTTTTTGTGTTTAAAAATAAGGAGTGGATAAAATGGATATTTTACAAGATTTAGAAAAGCGTGGGTTAATTCAACAAGTAACAAATGAAGAAGGATTAAAAAGTCACCTAAAAGAAACATCAGTAAAACTGTATTGTGGTTTTGACCCAACTGGAGATAGTCTCCATATTGGTCATTTATTACCAGTGACAATGTTAAAAAGATTTCAAGAAGCAGGACATAAACCAATTGCACTCATTGGCGGTGGAACTGGTATGATTGGAGATCCAAGTGGGCGTTCAAGTGAACGTTCATTAAATACAGCTGAAACAGTTAAGGGATACGCAGATGCTTTAACAAATCAATTAAGTCAGTTACTTGATGTAGACGATTCAGGTAATGGTGTTCTTGCGCGTAATAACCATGATTGGTTATCACAAATGAGTGTGATTGATTTCTTACGTGATGCGGGTAAGCATTTTACAGTTAATTATATGTTAGCTAAAGATGCTGTCTCATCAAGAATTGAAGATGGGATTTCTTATACAGAATTTAGTTATATGTTACTTCAATCAATTGACTATTTGAGATTATACGAAGAAGAAGGCGTATCATTACAAATTGGAGGAAGTGATCAGTGGGGAAATATTACAGCTGGTCTTGAGTTTATTCGCCGTTCAACAGAAGAAGAAGAAGTGAAAGCATATGGTTTAACTGTCCCATTAATTACTAAAGCTGATGGCACAAAGTTTGGAAAAACTGCAGGCGGTGCAGTTTGGCTTGACCCAGAAAAAACATCACCATATGAATTTTACCAGTTTTGGTATAATACAGACGACCGTGATGTGTTAAGATTCTTAAATTATTTTACATTTTTAACGCATGAAGAGCTCGACCAAATTGCTAAAGAAACAGAGTCAGATCCAGGTGCACGTATCGCTCAAAAGAAATTAGCAGAAGAAATTACAACATTCGTACATGGTAAGGACGCATTAAATCGTGCGATTAAAATATCTGAGGCATTATTTAAAGGTGATATAAAACAATTATCAGTTGATGAAATAAAAGAAGGATTTAAAGATGTTCCTACATTTGAAACAAATGAACGTGAAGGAAACTTAGTTGATTTGTTAGTCCAAGCTAAAATCTCACCGTCTAAACGTCAAGCACGTGAAGATATTAAAAATGGTGCTATTTATATAAATGGAGAACGTAATCAAGACATTGACCACACAATGAATGATTCAGACCGTTTAGAAGAAACATTTACTGTTATTCGTCGTGGGCGTCGTAAATATTCGTTAGTGCGTTATATCTAAAAAAAATTATATGACCGTATGAGTTTAATCGAAATGATTAAGTTCATACGGTTTTTTCTTCTAAAATAAAAAATAGAACGCTTGTTCTTGACAAAAAACAATAAAATGATATGATAAGAACAGATGTTCTAGTTGGTCAGAAAAATAAAAAATGGAGGAATTAATTATGAAAATAAGTCAAAAAAGCGCAAAAAAATGGGTTTCACTGATGATGCCAGATGAAAAAAAATTAACAAATACGACATTTATTAATGAAGCGGAAAAACCTTTAATTAATCAAGAACAATTACAAGAGTTTGATCGTAAATTAAAAAAAGCGCTGATGAATCGTTCAGACGTTGAGATTACATATTACGTAGATGAAAGTTTTCAAACGATTCAAAGTCAGGTGAGAAGTATTGACACAGTAAATGGCGACATATTTTTAGTACACGGTGATCAAACAAAAATGCCAATCACACATATTATTTCAATTGAATTAAAGCCAAATATGACAAAAGAAACGACAACGATTTATCGCGGGGCAATGTAAAAAAAACCAATTTTGTGTATTCACAAAATTGGTTTTTAAAATTATTCTTTATCTTTATTTGTATATTTATCTTTCATTTCGCCAAGCTTTTCTTTTGCTTCACCTTTAGCTTGATCTGCTAAACCTTCAGCTTCTTTCTTCTTATCATCAAAAATTTTACCTGCAGTTTCTTTCGCTTTACCTTTAGCCTTATCTGTCATACCGTCTATTTTATCTTTAAATTCATCTTTCATATATATAGCCTCCTAAGTTGTGATATTTATTATATACCCCAATAAATTTATACTAAACATAAAAGAAGTAGAAATTTAATAAATCTTCAGAGTAATTTAATTCTATGCTATAATAAATTTAATGAATGATTGTATGCGCTAACAATATTTAGCTTTAAATTGTTAAAATTAAAATGAGGGGGGTAATTTTATGAAGAAAAAATATATCCCCGCATTCGTTTGGCTATCTCACTATAAAAAAGCATATATTAATCAAGATCTCTTAGCAGGATTAATTGTTGCCATTATGCTCATTCCACAAGGCATGGCTTATGCAATGTTAGCAGGTTTACCGCCAGTCTATGGTTTATATGCAGCAACAATCCCTTTGATTGTTTATGCACTCTTTGGAACGTCACGTCATTTATCGGTCGGTCCAGT
>CALZEK010000179.1 GCA_945639745.1 uncultured Bacillaceae bacterium | reverse complement strand
ACAGCATAATCTTGAATATAACCGTAACCACCTAATAATTGCACAGCTTCTGTCGTTACTTTATTAGCAACATCAGAAGCATACATCTTAGCCATTGATGATGTTTTTGTTAAATCTGTATTTTTACCAGTTGCTGTGAGTTCGTTGACTTTGGCTGCCGCTTTATAGACTAAGGCGCGAGCAGCTTCAATCTGAGTAGCCATATCTGCAAGCGTGAACTGAATCGTTTGAAATTTACTAATACTTTTTCCAAATTGTTCACGTTCTTGAACATAATCAAGTGCAAGATCATAAGCACCTTGAGCAATTCCTAATGCTTGTGCAGCAACTGTTGGACGCGATTTATCAAATGTTTTCATAGCAATTAACCAGCCATCGCCTTCATTACCAATTAAGTTTTCTTTTGGAACGTGACACTCTTCTAAATAAAGTTGGGCCGTGGGTGATCCTTTAATACCCATTTTTTTCTCTAATTTTCCTACTTTAAAACCCGGTGTATCTGCTTCAACTATAAATACAGAAATTCCTTTATCTGTTTTTGCAAATACAGTATATAAATCAGCTACACCACCATTACTTATGAACATCTTTGAACCGTTTAAAACGTAGTGATCACCTTTTAATTCTGCTTTGGTACTTAAACTACTGACATCTGATCCGGCAGCTGGTTCAGTTAAGGCATAGGCACCTATTTTCTTTCCTTCAGCAAGTGGTTTTAAAAATTTTTCTTTTTGCTCGCTACTTCCTCCAATCATAATCGGTAAAGCACCTAATTCTTGAACGACAACAACTTGTGATGAAGAGGCACAAACGCGAGCAATTTCCTCAACAATTGTACAAAAACTTAATAAATCTAATTCTGCCCCACCATATGCAGCTGGCATATTTGCTCCGATATAACCATATTCACTTAATAATTTAAAGATATCCATTGGGTAAGCCGCTTCTTCATCAATTTCAATTGCTCGTGGTTTAATTTTTTCTTGTGCAAGTTGATGAATAGCATGCTTTATTTCTTCTTGTTCTTTTGTTAGTTCACTACTCATACTGTTCTACCTCCAATAATTTCTTTTAATCTGTCTGCTAGGATGAATTTTTGGACTTTTCCACTTGCAGTCTTTGGTAAATCATCAATAAAGTAATATTCACGCGGACGTTTAAAACGAGCGACTTTTTTACTTTCGATAATAAAATTATCTAAATCAGCTTCTGTTAAATTATCAGATTTAGGCACAACAAAAGCGACAACAATTTCGCCCCACTCTTCATCTGGTTTACCGATTACAGCTACATCAGCTACCTCATCGTATTCTAATAGTACATCTTCGATTTCGCGCGGATAAATGTTTTCAGAACCTGAATTAATTCGATAATCTCTCCGATCATGGACCCAGATATAACCATCCTCATCGATTGAACCCATATCTCCTGTATGATACCAACCATAGGCTAATGCTTTCTCTGTTGCTTCTGGTAAATTATAATATTCAAGCATCATTGATGGTCCTCTAACGATAATTTCACCAACTTCACCGATTTTACATTCATTATCTGGATGTGATGGATTTCCATCTTCATTTGTTTGTACTACTTTTACTTCATGCGTTAAAATCGCTTTTCCAGCAGACCCAGGTCGCGCTAATTGTTCATGAGAATATAAGACAGTTAAAACAGGTCCCATTTCTGTTGTTCCGAGCATTTGAACAAGTTCAGTATTTGTTTTTTCTATAAATTTCTTAATTAAAATTGGCGCCATCGAGGCACCACCATAACCAACTAATCTCAGTGTCGATAAATCATATGAATCAAAGTCTTCAATATTTAAAAGCATATTAATCATTGTTGGTGCAGCAAACATATGTGTAACTTTTTCTCTTTCTAAAGTTTCTAAAACGTCATAAGGTTCAAATTCTCGTAAAATAATATTTGTTGCACCTACTTGAACACGAGGTACAAAAGATGTATGTAATTCAGCAGTATGATTTAATGGAGCTACCGTTAAGCCAATATCTTCAGAATTTATCCCCATACATAAATTCATTAAAAATGAATGATGGACCATACTCCGATGACGGTGTAAGACTCCTTTAGGTTTTCCTGTTGTACCACTTGTATACATTAATATGTAATAATCATCTTCAGTTAATGCTATGTCTGGTCGCTTAATGTCATTTTCATCAAGCAAATCATAAAAATAAAAACTATTCCTTTGCTTTTTTTCATCGATATGAATAAATGATTCTACTTTTATCCCCTGATCAATTGCTTCATTAATAACTTCTTCTAATTTTGTTTCATACAAAAGTACTTTAGATTGTGCGTTATTTAAAATGTATTGTAATTCATAAGCCGTCAACCGGTAATTGATTGGGTTATAAATAGCACCTATCTTTGCTGAGGCGAATAAAGCAACGACAAATTCACTTGAATTATAAAGAAATGCTGATACGACATCACCTTTTTCCACACCTAAACGAGAAAGTGCATTAGCAAATTGATTTACTTTTAAATTAAATTCTCGGTAAGTCCAATGTTGTTGTTTTGCTTCATAAATAATTGCTGGTTTATTGGGATAATTTGTTGCTGACCAATCAAGTAAACTACCAATTGTTGTCATTTTACACGCTCCTTTAAACGGATTATTTTAAACTTTCTTACTTTTCTAAATAAAGTTTTTTTAATATTATACAACGTTTTAACTAATAACACTAATCATATCATAATACTAAGGTTTATTTTAAAGCCATAAAGATATTATGGCTTTAATCCATTAATAAGTATAAAATCCTTGTTTGGTTTTTCGTCCTAAATGACCAGCACGAACCAACTTACGTAATAATGGTGCTGCCCGGTATTTAGAGTCTTGTGTTTCTTCATACAAGGAATCTTGAACGAATAATAATGTATCTAAGCCGATTAAGTCAGCTAGTTTTAATGGCCCCATTGGGTGATTAGCACCAAGTTGCATTCCTTTATCAATATCTTCTGCTGAGGCAACTCCTTCAGATAGTACAAAGATAGCTTCATTAATCATTGGCACTAAGATACGATTCACGGCAAATAAAGGTGATTCATTTACATCAATCACTTCTTTATTTAATGATTATACAAATGCTTTTGATTTATCGTATGTATAATTCTTCGTTTCAACGCCTCGAATCAGTTCTACTAACTTCATAACGGGAACTGGATTAAAGAAGTGCATTCCCATAACACGTCCCGGATCTCCAACGACACTTGCTATTTCTGTTATACTCAATCCCGAGGTATTACTGACAATAATTGCTTCTTGTTTTGCTACTTGATTAATTTGTTTAAATAAATCTTTCTTTAAATCCATATCTTCACTTACTGCTTCTATAATGAGATCAACTTCATTTAATTTTTCCCAATCTGTTGTTAGAGTTAATGCTTGTCTATATGTTTCTTTATCTGTTTCTGTCATTCTTTCTTTTGTTATTGAACGATCCCAATTTTTATTAATTGCTTTTTTACCACGCTCAAAATAGTTCTCTTCCATTTCAAGAGCAATCACTTGATAACCTTTTTCTACACATGCTTGTGCAATACCAGAACCCATTGTTCCAAAACCAATAA
>CALZEK010000178.1 GCA_945639745.1 uncultured Bacillaceae bacterium | reverse complement strand
TTAAATGATCAAGTGGTTTAAGATCAACTACAGCATTACCAATTCCCATATCTTCTAATATCATTTTATCCACCTCATGTATTTAGTATCATTAAAACTATCATAGTAGAAATATGCAAAACTTGCAATTAAAAGATGTATTATTTGTCATCTAGACTTGTTTTTTTTAATTATTAAGTAAATAAACCTCTACCATTTTAAAAAACAGATAAAGATGGTAGAATAAAAGTGTGGAGGTGGAGTTATGATAACAACCTTAGAACAGATTGATATCTTAGAGCAATCTGATAAAGTTGCAAATATAATCCAATCAAGTAATGAAATGAAAGCTTATATAGAAAAAGAGAGAGCTTTACAAACAAATGAAGAAGCTCAAAAATTAATTGCAGAATTTAATCGTATGAAAGACCAATATGATGAAGCACAACGTTTTGGTACATATCATCCAGATTATAATAAAATAATGAAATCGGTTCGTTCAACAAAAAGAAAAATGGATATGAATGAATATGTTGCGGCTTTTAAAATTGCAGAAAGAAGCTTACAAAATTTATTAGATGCAGTGAGTGAAATAATCGCATCAAGTGTTAGTGAAACAATAATGGTTCCTAAAGAGGGCATATTAGCTGCTTCAGGTTGTGCTAGTGGTGGTTGTGGTACAGGTGGATCATGTGCATGTTAATTAAAATCCAATAGAAATGAGTGAAAAGTTGTGCAAACAAAAAGACAAGGTCTCATTGTTTGGTTTCAACATAAAAGAAATATCAAGCAGATTAAGCGCTTTGGTCATTTAATTTACGTATCGAAAAAAATGAGATATGCAGTTATTTATGTTAACCAAGAAGAAATAGAAGAAGTAGAAACGGCAATGTTAAAATTATCATATATAATTAAAGTGGATCGATCATATAAACCATTTATAGAAACAAACTATGAAAATGCTATTCCTGATAAAGCCAAAATATATGATTATAAAATGGGCATTTAACCTTTGTAAGCAATCTTACAAAGGTTTTTCTTTATATTTGAACTAGACTTATGTTAATGACTCAATTATAATTTGATTTAATGAATATATAATTGTTGGGGAGGAAGTACTGTGAACAAATTAGCAATATGTCCGGGTAGCTTTGATCCAATTACAAATGGACACTTAGATATAATAAAGCGAGGCGCAAACATATTTGACAATGTAGTTGTCGTTATTTTTAACAATTCAGCAAAAACGTCGTTATTTTCAGTCGAAGAAAGGATTAACCTAATAAAAGAAGCAACAAAGGATATGAAAAATGTATCTGTAGATGTATCTGATGACTTACTAATTAATTATGCAAAAGAAAAAAAAGCCTCAGTTATTTTAAGAGGATTACGAGCAGTAAGTGACTTTGAGTATGAAATGCAAATAACTTCTATGAATAGGCGATTAGCAAAAGATGTTGAGACTTTTTTTGTGATGACTAATAATCAATACTCGTTTTTAAGTTCAAGTATTGTAAAAGAAGTTGCTAAATATCAAGGAAAAGTTACAGGATTAGTTCCGGAGATTGTTGAAGCAGCACTTAAAGAAAAGTATGATTGAACAGCGAGGTTTTAATTTGAAAGTATCAAAAAAACAAATTGTTAAGTTGATTGTTATTATTGCTCTCTTTAGCTTATTATCGTTTTATAAGCTCCCTTATTACATATATACACCAGGTAAAGCATTGGACTTAAAACAAGTTGTTCAAGTTTCAGATGGAAATGAAAGTAAAGGATCGCTTCATCTGCTCACAGTTAGTGGTCAAACTGCTACACCACTACTATACGCTATCGCGCAGTTTAAGCCATATGATGATATCGTTCCAATTACAGAAGCTCGACCGCATGGGATATCTGATGAAGAATATTTAAAAAGTCAATTAAATTTAATGGAAAATTCACAAGAAGCATCTTTAGTTGTTGCATATGAAGCAGCAAATGCTGATATTGATATTACTTATGATGGCGTTTATGTATTAGGCGTTATTAAAGATATGCCTGCAAACGATATTTTACAAGTAGGCGATTTAATTACTAAAATAGATAATAAGGATGTTTTTGAAGCAAAAGATTTAACGACATATATTCAAGAATTAAATAGTGAAAAAACAGTCGAGATTACTTTTAAACGAGATGATAAAGTATACAAGGAAAAAATAAAATTAACACAATTTCCTGATGAGGATAAAAAAGGCATTGGAATTCAACTTGTAACAAATCGAGATGTTAATGTTGATCCAGATGTTAAATTCTCAAGCGGTAATATCGGTGGACCAAGTGCTGGAATGATGTTTGCCTTGTCTATCTATGATCAATTAGAAGAAGAAGATATAACAAAAGGATTAAAAATAGCTGGTAGTGGGCAGTTAGATTATGATGGCAATGTACTACCAATAGGTGGTATAGATAAAAAAGTCATTGCAGCGGATAAAAAAGATATAGATATTTTGTTTGCTCCTGCAATGGAAACACATGAAAAATCTAATTATGATGAAGCAAAAGAAATGGCAAACGAGATAGATAGTGACATGGAAATTATACCTGTAGAAACATTTCAAGATGCCTTAGATTATTTAAAAACAGTTGCTAAATAAGCTTAGCAACTGTTTTTATTTTAAAATAATAGGTGGTGCATATTCTTGTTGAAGTAAATTCATCCGATACTTAGGTAAAATAGCTGAATAATAAATATGACTTACTTTAGCCTCCAATGAATCTTTACCATATGATTTTAAACTGGTAATAATATTTATATCTAAGTCAGGTTTAATTTTATTAAGGTAAGCTTGTCCGACTTTTGACATGCCTAAAAGTCTTACATGATTGTTATTATTATGGAAATGATTTAGTTGGTTTTGAGTAGTAGAAGTCAGTATATGAGTAAATATACGTTGAATTTTAACCCATGTATAACGCTTTGTTTTTATGAGTGTCATCCAATGATGAAAAGATTGTGCGTCTTGGGCGGTATCTTTAATCCGATTATGGATACCTTCATCGACTAAAGCGATTTGACTTAAAGCAGTTCTTGATGTTGAAAGGACCTTATATTGTAAAAGTGGGAAATAATTTTCCCAATCAATAAAACTATTTGTTTTCAGATAAAAAGAATTTAACTCATCAATCATTGATAAAGGAATTGCACTGATAACTTTATCTGTTATACCATTTTCTAAAATTTCGTGTCTAATACTAGTCGCGCTTGAGATATTTGAGCTAATCCTAGTATCATGATAATCATTATCAATTCTTTTTAATGTATATAAATTAATATCTAACTGATTGCTTAAAATTTCTTTCACATAACTAAATCCAAGTATATTATTAGGTTGTAAAACATTTAAATTAAATCCAATTTTATTATAAGCTAAGTTATGTGCTTCAGGATAAGAAAGACCTTTTGTTAACTCATTTTTTAAAATAGAATTGAACTCACTTTTATTTTCCTTAAAATTATGATAACTATTTAAAAAGTCATTAATGAACCCTGACTCACTGCCAAAACATAACGAAGAGATTTTAAGTGCATTTAAAGCCTTTATTGCGCCATGAGAGAATAACTCGCTACTTTGCACAGAATAAGCGTAAGGAAGCTCTAAAACGATATCTAT
>CALZEK010000177.1 GCA_945639745.1 uncultured Bacillaceae bacterium | reverse complement strand
ACGATGCGTGATGGCGAAATTTTAAGAAGTGATATTTATCGTCCTACTAAACAAGGGCAATATCCTGTTTTACTAACGCGGTTACCTTATGGAAAAGATAATCCTTTTTATTCACATCGTTATTTAGATACAAACCGATTAGTTGCAAATGGATATGTTGTGATTGTCCAAGATGTGCGAGGTTTATATAATTCAGATGGAAGCTTCTTTCCTTTTCAAAATGAAGCAAAAGATGGTTATGATACGATTGAGTGGGCAGCACATTTACCATATGCTAATGGGTCTGTTGGGATGTTTGGTTTATCATATTATGGTTTTACTCAATTACTCGCTGCCAGTGAACAACCTGCTCATTTAAAAGCGATTTTTCCAGCTATGACATTAAACGATTTAAAAAACAATATGATTTATCATGATAAGGTGCCTACATCTGCTTCTTTTAAAACATGGGTACTTATTTCAATGGTACCTAATTTATTAACACGTAAATATAAGATAAAACTACTTTAAATAAAAAAATGGAAATTTGGCAAGCAGCTGTTGATAGTTTATCGAAAACATACCATGAACCTTTGACTGATAGTTGGCCTATCTTAACAGAATTAGGCGTTGCTGAAGATTTTCTTGATGTTTATAAATTAGCTGATGACGATGATTTTTGGAAACAAGTGAGCATTATCGATCATTACCAAAAAATAGCCTATCCTGCGATACATTTAGGTGGTTGGTATGATAATTTGCTGAAATCGACGATTGAAAATTATCAAATGATGCAAGAAAAAACGAATACCTTACAAAAATTAATTATTGGTCCCTGGACTCACGGTGACTTCAATTCGATTGCTGGCGAACGTGACTTTGGAATTAAAGCATCAGAAAGTTTTTTAAATGGTAAAGAAGATTTAACAGATTTACACTTGCGTTGGTTTGATTACTGGTTGAAAAATAAAGATACTGGCATTGCCACTGAAGCACCTATTCAAATTTTTATTATGGGTAAAAATGAATGGCGTAATGAATATGAATGGCCTTTAGCAAGGACAGCTTATACCCCTTACTACCTTCATAAAAATGGTAAACTCACACGCAAACGTGAACAGATTGCTGCAAAGACAACTTATTTACATGACCCTAACCATCCAGTACCAACAGTTGGTGGACAAACTTTATATCACGGCGTTAATACGTCTGGACCTACGAAGCAAGACCTCACTGAAAAACGAAAAGATGTATTGATTTTTGAAACAGATGAATTAGAAAACAAATTAGAGGTGACTGGACCCATTCACGCTCATTTATGGGTCTCTAGTGAAGCAAGCACGGCAGACTTCACTGCTAAACTCATTGACGTTTATCCTGATGGAACCACATATAATTTAACAGATGGAATTTCTCGTGTGAAAATAACTGAATCTCAAATTGATACAAATGATGCAGGTGAATCCATTGCTAAAGTCAACATTGACTTATGGGCAACGAGTAACCTCTTTTTAGCAGGTCATAAAATCCGTATCGAAATTGCATCAAGTAATCACCCACGTTTTGATGTTAATTGGCAAGGAATTAATCAAACTAAACAAACAATTTACATGAGTGAAGAATATCCATCTCATCTTGTTTTACCAATCATTGAATAATTAATTAAAAGTTAGATCTTTATGTTTTAATTTTTACGTTTTTTTAATGGTTTTCGTGTTAGAATAGAAGTAAGCTTTAGTCGCATATTTATTTATTACCTTTTAATCTTACCTAATGCTAGTAATCTAATTGGAGGTAATTAAAATGAATAAAACAATTGTTTATGGCTTAATCGGTGGCATAGTCCTTGCTTTTATTGGTTTAATTGCTGGTTTATTTATTGGCATAAATATTGGTGGAAATTACTTTCCACACTTTCAATTTATGGGTGGCAATGGCTATGAAGCAACTGGCTATTTAGGTGGTCTGATTGGTGCTATCGTCGGGATGATTATTGGCTTTTTCATTGGCGTCAAGCTTTCAAATAAAAATAAAAAAATTTAATGATTTTTAAAATCTAAAAGCACAGCCCACTAAAAACATTTAAGTGAGCTGTGCTTTTTCTTCATTTATTTGTTAACACGTTCACGTAATTCACGTTTTAGGAATTTACCAACAGATGTTTTTGGAATTTCTTCCATAAAGATAATTTCATCTGGTAACCACCACTTAGCAAATTCGGGTTCTAAGAATTCATATATCTCTTCTTTTGTTGCTGTTTGATTTGGTTTTAACACAACACATGCAATGGGGCGCTCTTGCCACTTTTCATCTGGAACAGCAATCACAGCCGCTTCGAAAATAGCTGGATGCGCCATTAATGTGTTTTCTAAATCAACAGAAGAAATCCACTCACCGCCACTCTTAATTAAATCACCCATCCGGTCAACAATTTTAATTGATCCTTCTTCATCAATTGTGACAACATCTCCTGTATATAACCAACCCTCTTTAAAAGCATCTTTTGTCCGGTCGTCATTATAATATTCATCAGCAATCCATGGACCTCGAACAATTAGTTCACCCATTTCTTCACCATCTGCTTTAATCTCATCTCCAGCATCATCGATGACTTTTATATCGAGTCCTGGAACAACTAAACCTTGACGTGCTCTAATTTCTAAGCGTTCTTCTTCTGGTAAATCCATTTGATAACTCTTTAAACGGGCAATTGTAACAATCGGCGTTGTTTCAGTCATTCCATAAGCATGGAGAAAAGGTATATTAAATTTCGATTCATATGAACGAATCATTCCTTTTGGAGCAGCTGATCCACCACATAATATCGCACGTAAATGGCTTGTATCATAGGACTTACTTTCTAATTCTTGTAATAAGCCAAGCCAAATTGTTGGCACACCTGCACTAATGGTCACTTGATATTTTTCCATCATTTCAGCAATGATTTTTGGTGTCATCATTGGACCTGGCATTACTTGGTTTGCCCCAAGCATGACAGAAACAAATGGCATCCCCCAAGCATTCGCATGAAACATTGGTACTACTGGCATGACATTATCTGATTCTGATATGGCTGCTGTATCTGCCATACTTAAAGCCATACTATGAAGAACAATCCCGCGATGTGTATAAACCACGCCTTTAGGTTTTCCTGTTGTCGCCTGCTGGATCATTTTCATCAATATCTTTAGCATATTCATATGTTTCATCCCCATCAGCAACAAGTTGCTCATAAGAATAAAGTGGTTCAAGCGTTGATTCTGGTATTTCTTTATCATCACTCATAACAATAAAGGCTTTTACAGTCGGTATTTCATCTTTTACTTGTTCAATTAAAGGCAATAAATCAATATCGATTAGTAAGACTTTATCTTCAGCATGATTAATAATATAAATAAGATGTTCTGCTGAAAGTCTAATATTAATCGTATGCAAAACAGCTCCCATTGATGGGGCAGCAAAGTAAACTTCTAAATGGCGATGATGATTCCAAGCAAACGTACCCACTCGATCGCCTTTTTCAACTCCTAATTTTTCTAAAGCACTTGCTAAAGCACGCGTTCGCTTACCTATTTCTGCATAAGTAAAATGTTGGATGCCTGTATGTGTCCGTGAAATAACTTCTTTTTTAGAAAAGTATTTTTCCACTCTTTCAATTAATGAAATAAGTGTTAATGGTGTGTCCAT
>CALZEK010000176.1 GCA_945639745.1 uncultured Bacillaceae bacterium | reverse complement strand
AAAGCGTCATTTTTATTTATTATCGTTCAATAAAATTCATTTATATGCAAAAAAGGTGTCGCTTTTTGATTGAAACGACATCTTTTCTTCGTCATTTGGAATTATTCTTAGTCATTTTGGGTGTTTTGACTAAGAACGTATTTAGTATTTTTCTCTTTTCCAACTGATTGGATCTTTTTTTCATCTCTTAATTGCTTTAAATTACGTTGAATCGTTGTCTGACTATATTATGGAATCAATTCCACAAGTTCAGCACGAGAAAGCGGACGAAGTTGTTGTTGTAAAGTCTTTAGAATCAATTTATCTGCTTTCAGCTCTTTGTGATTATGAACCAAGCCAATTCTTTCAATTAAATCACGATATGCTTTTACTACTACACCCAAATAATAATTAACAAACGGTGCATAGTCATTTTGATTTTCATTCCAACCAACAGAGCTTGCAGCTAAGACATCATAATAGCTCTCTTTACTATCTTCGATGATTTTTTCTAAACTGATATACTTACCCACTTCCAAACCTGAGCGATACATTGTTAATAGCATAAGTAAACGTGACATTCTACCATTTCCGTCACGGAATGGGTGAATTGAAACGAAATCAAAAACGAATGCCGCCGATAAAACTAATGGTGAAATTTCTCCACGCTCAAAAGCTTCATTAATATTGTTTGCAAAGTCCGTCAATTAATTCTGGCACTAAAAAAGCATCTGGTGGATTAAATCTAACCTCTTCATGTCCGTCTGCATATTTAGCAATAATTTTATTATTGATATCTTTAAAATGCCCGCCCCAGGAATCGCCGCATACTTGAACAACATATTGTGCATGCTTAAGATAGTATTCTTAGTAATTGACATGTAACGATAATTTTCGTGAATTAAACTTAGCACATCGCGGTAACCTGCAATTTTACGTTCATCACGATCACGTGGCTCTACCTTGTCAGATATAATCTTATTCAACCGTGAATCTGAGGTATAAATACCTTCAATTCGGTTAGAAGAATCTGTACTTTGAATTTTAGCTACATTGGCTAGTTTTTCTAATTCTTTACGATAATATTTTTCAAAGTTACTAGTTTCACCATATAGCTGATAAATAGTAGTTAATTTATTAATCAAGGTATGACTCGGTTGGAAATTATTCAAAAATTCACCTTCATTCTTTATCATTTTAAGTATTTTGACTAAGAAAACGACTACGATTCTTAATGAAAAACATCGAATCAACTTTGAAATTGATTCGATGCTTTTTTAACCTTTAAATAAAAATACTGCATAGATCCAAAATATTCAGCAACAATTGACGCCAATATGCTTACGAAAAATGAAAATATACCTTAGTAGATTTCCTGGTAAATCTTAGTTGATAACCATCTGATGTTTTGTGTCGCATTACCTGGGGAATAGTAGATAACCAAGTTAGCGCAATTACTATGGCGATTATCATAATTATATTGTTCATTTTACTTTTCTCATCTTAAAATATCTGATACCCGTGTAACTTACCCAGATCAACAAGATAGTAATAACAGCACTCTATTTCCAAGTTGTACCGTTACCAGTAATACTAAAAATTGCAACAATTAGTGCAATAACAGAAAAAATCACAGCACCAGCACATTGTCTTTTAGCTTTTTCCAACATGATCTATCCCTCGACTTTCCTATCTAATGGTGATTAATCCGCAAAATATTCCTTCAATAAACCAATTTAGAGTTTCATTTGAAAAAATCGCTTTTACCACATCAACTGAACCCCAATTAGATAATAAGGAAATCGCAGCCTCAGTCACGGCAAATAATAAACCTGTGCCAACAACTTGAGGAGCTAACTTCAATACTTTCTTTTGCCATGGAATCTTTGCATCTCCTGTCTTATTAACGGCTAAACTAGCAGAAACTGCAGCACCTAATATCAGACCCATCGGAATTCCAATTGCAATGGAAATAATAATCTGATAAATCTCAAGTGAACCTAAATGGTTAAGATACATTAAAGCCAGTAAAATAAGCGGTCCAACTAGCACGCCTAGTCCCATGCCCTTAATAATTCTTTTGTTTTCACGGGCAAATTTTTCGTTATTCATTTTGGTTACCTCAAGGAATTTGTTTTTCATTTCTAATTAAACAAATCCGAAAACTTAGTCGGAATATTGTTGTTCTTGGCGAAGTATTTCTTGAATGCATCCCCAAGCTTAATTGATCTCTATCCCTATTCTCTAGCCAATCATGCACAGCAAAGAATGCTGTAACGGCATAATTAACGGCTAAAACGATCAATAAGCCAAGTACAATATAAATTAAGTACAGCATTGACCTTTCCTCCAATTTAGTGATTATTTCCCTGGAAATAATCTTTCATCTTTCTAAATCAATCATATCCCTATCATTTATTTAAAAGGCAAAACTGTCCAATTCTGTCATTTATCGGACCGATTTGGCATTTTATTCTTCATCTTTTTTATAAACTAATAAATCCCCTGGCTGGCAATCCAAGACTTCACAGATCTTGCTCAATGTGTCAAAACGAACGCCGTGCGCCTTCCTTGTCTTTAGAATTGACAGGTTAGCCGGCGTTATGCCAACTTTCTCTGCCAGCTCTTTTGAAGACATCTTTCGCTTCAAGAGCATAAAATTTAGAGTTACCTCAATCATCCTTACCAACCTTTCTAAATAATCGAATCTGCATCCTCTTGAACTTTTATTCCGTATTTGAATACCAAGTAGACTACGTATAGTACTGCTAGGAAGAGCAAGCCAGTTGTCACACCACTTGGGTACAATACATTATTCGAGGATTTAGCGAACCAAGTGCGGTGAGTTATGAAAATAATGTAATCTATTATTGAAATAATGGTATATCCAGCAACTGAAATTAATAATTTCTTGAGTAAATTCAAATTACTATCAGCAAAGTAAACTTCTTGCTTGATATTTTTAACAATTAATCTGGCATATCGACAGATTAAAAAGGCTGCAACGCTCATCATGATCAGTGATAGCAACCCAACCACTATTGCACCTATATAGCTATCAACTGATACGCCTTTTATACCCATACCCTCTTCAAAGCCAGCGCGAAAATCTGGATTTCTTATGCCAAATAACATAACACCACCCATAACGATCCACATAATTATTCCTATTACGCAAAATATTTGGTAAATCCAAGCAAAAACTGTCAGCAAATTCAAAATAAACTTTTTCATTTTTCTATCCTCTCAAAATCTGGATGATTCTGTATATAGCACTGCCAACTACACCCGTTACTCCAATTACTAATAATGTAATTCTAAGAACATTCCATGTTCCACCTAAGTTAGCAAACACTAAAATTGCCATCATTATCAGCATTCCAACGATTGAACCTATTTGTCTTTTCTTATCTGGAAGCATATCTATCCCTCTCTTCCATAAAACTATCTATCTCTTTCTCGTCTTTTATAATTATTGTATTACGATAATTTATAATTGCAATACAGAAATAAAATATTTTTTGGGGATAATAAAAAATACCAAATTAGTCGTTAAACTAACTTGGTATTATGTTTTATCTTCCAAGCTACTGCTTTTTACTTTTCTTCTTATAGTAAGAGTTCATGAAAATATTCATAAAGATAACAAAGGCTACACTTTCAACTATATTCCAAAATACTGTTCCAAAGCTTAATG
>CALZEK010000175.1 GCA_945639745.1 uncultured Bacillaceae bacterium | reverse complement strand
GATTCAATGTATTTAAATCAAGCAACAATAGATATGTCAGATCCAGATGATGATTTTAGAAAAGAAAAAATTGAATTACAAATCATTGATTTAGATTCTAAGCAAGAGGAGGTGGCGTAATTAATGACATTCTTCATTCAATTACTCGTCACAGGTATCGTTGTCGGTTCGATTTATGGACTCGTTGCTTTAGGTTTTGTACTTATTTACCGAGCGAGTGATGCATTAAACTTAGCTAATGGGGAATTTGTTTTAATTGGTGCCTATATTTCACTTACGATTATGACAGCTTATAATTTACCATTTATTCTCGCAGTCTTAATTACCTTAGTCTTTAGTGCAGTTTTAGGGCTTGTTGTTGAACGGATTATTTTAAGGCCTTTACAAAATGCCCCTGTTATTTCAGTCATTATGGCTACGATAGGTTTATCAAGTGTACTAGGTGGTGCCGTGCATATGATTTGGGGAACCCAACCTAAATCATTCCCAGCCGTTTTTCCTGCAACGCCGGTTGAGTTTTCGGGCATTATTATTGCGCCAGTTTACTTATATTCGTTCATTATTGTTATGGTCTTACTCATTATCTTTTCCTTGTTTTTCAAATTCTCAAAAATGGGTATTGCCATGCGAGCTGTAGCCGATGATCAAGAAGCCGCTTTATCAATGGGGATTAACATTAAAACAGTTTATGCCATGACATGGGCAATTGCTGCAGTCGTTGCTGCTGTTGGAGGTATCTTATTAGGAAATATTAACGGAGTCAGTGGTTCAATGGCAACAATAGGATTAACAGTTTTACCAGTTGTTATTTTAGGTGGTTTGGATAGTATTTTAGGAGCAATTTTAGGCGGTTTTATTATTGGTATTATTCAAAATCTAGCTGGTGGCTACTTAGACCCACTTGTTGGTGGTGGCTTAAAAGAAGTTGTTCCTTTTATCATTATCGTCATCATTTTAATGATCAAGCCATATGGATTGTTCGGTAAAGGTGGAATAGAAAGGGTGTGAAGCGATTGCGTAATCCGTTTGTTGCAGAAAGTGGTACATACAAAACAAGTTATAAAAATGATATGAAGTTATTTAAAACAAAAAAGCAAACGATAATCATGATGATTTTTATTGGATTAGTCCTTGTCTTGCCTCTGTTCGCGTCAAATTATGCAATCGGTCTCTTAACGTTAGGGGCGATTGCTTCGATTGGAGCGATAGGTTTAAATATTTTAACTGGTTTTACGGGCCAAATATCTATTGGTGTTGGGGCATTTTTAGGTGTTGGTGGTTATACAGCAGCAATCTTAACATCAACAGTTGGTTTAAGCTTTTGGATTACACTTCCTTTAGCAGGTGTAGCAACAGCAGTTGTCGGTGGCTTGTTTGGTATACCGTCTCTGCGTTTAAAAGGTTTATATTTAGCGATTGCCACATTAGCTGCTCAAGTCGTTATCTTGTTTATTATTACGAGATGGACGAGTTTAACAGGTGGTACAGCAGGGATGACTTTAAGTCGACCTAAAATCGGTGAATATTCACTTTCATCAAACACAAGTTATTATTATTTAGTCGTCATTATATTAATTTTGACAACCTTGTATGCGACTAATCTGATTAGAACCCGAACAGGTCGAGCATTCTTAGCTGTGCGAGATCGTGACGTTGCTGCACAAATTATGGGAATTAATTTATTTAGTTATAAAGTGATGGCATTTGCAATTAGTTCATTCTTCGTTGGGATTGCTGGTGCACTTTTAGCACATTACACGATGATTGTCAGTCCAGAATTTTATAGTATTGAAGTCTCGATTGAGTATTTAGCAATGATTTTAGTTGGTGGGTTGGGGAGCGTCTTTGGTTCAATTTTAGGTGCCTTATTTATTACCTTCCTACCAGTTGGACTTGATATGATGATTAGTGTTATCTCAGGTTATTTACCAAATATTAATCAAATATTATCGTCCTTTAAAGAATTAGTATTTGGTTTAGTTATTATTTTATTCTTAATTTTTGAACCAGGTGGTTTAGCTCAAATTTGGTTAAACATCAAAAGTTACTTTAGACTTTGGCCGTTTTCACATTAAAATTGGTTTTATAAAGCCGTTCAGGCTATTCACACAGATAAAATAATAAGGGGGAAATAATAATGAAAATGAAAAACAAAAAGTTTTTAGGACTTATCTTTGGTTTAACGCTGATCATGCTTTTAGCTGCATGTGGTGGTGGCGATGAAGATGCTGATGATGAAGAAAATGTTAAGGTTGATGAAGATGCAATGGTCGTTAAAATTGGGTCACTATGGGATATAACAGGTGGTTCGGGTGATACTGGAACACCATATTCAGAAGGACAAACAGCTTATTTTAAATATTTACAAAGTAATGGTGGTATTGAAGGGGTTCATATTGATCACTCAGGTGAAGATTATGGTTATGAAATTAGTGACGCTCAAAGAACCTACCAATCATTCCGAGATCGCGATAATGCGGTTGGTATTTTAGGTTGGGGTACTGGAGATACTGAGGCTATGCGTGAACAAGTAGCAGCAGATGAGATTCCTTATATTTCTGCATCATATTCTGAAGCATTAAATAATCCAGAAGCTAACCCGTATAACTTCTTTATTGCAGCATCTTATTCTGACCAAGGAAGAATGGTACTGGATTGGATCAAAGAAAATCATGAAGGTGGCGAACCAACATTTGCCCTGATTTACGGTGATAATGGATTTGGTCGTTCACCTATTGAAGATATTAAAGCATATTCAAAAGAAGTCGGCGTTGAACATGTCGGTGATTTCATTATTGAACTTGACGCTACTGAAGCACAATCACAAATGTTAAACATGCAAAAAGCAGCACCTGATTATGTTATTGTTCAAGAAACGTGGGGAGCAACAGCTGTTGCTTTACGTGAAGCTCAAACATTAGGAATTGAAACACAGTTTATCGGACTTAACCAAGCAGTGGGTGAGGGACTGATTGAACAAGCAGGTGCAGATGTGACAGAAGGATTTATTGGTACATTAACTCATGCCCTACCATATGAAGAGGTAGAAGGGATGGATGAATACAAAGAGTATTTAGAAGCTGAAGGAAAATCAATTGAAGATATTAATATGCAACATGTTGCAGGTTGGGTATCTGGTAAAGTAATGGCTGAAGCGGTTAAAATTGCAGCAGAAAATACTGATGACGATGAAATTACTGGTGCAGAACTGAAAGAAGCACTTGAATCAATGGATAACTTTGATTTAGGTGGATTAGCAGCACCAGTTGGCTTTGATGCAGAAGATCATGCTGGAACAGATGAAGTACGTCTTGGAAAAGTAACAGATGGTAAGTGGGAAGCATTCACAGACTATATTAGTGCTGATAAATAAATCCAAGGATTATGAGTCAATGAAGAGATGTTATGGATCATTAAAAAAACGCTCTGTTTGATTAAATAAGATCCTAAAGGAGAGACGTTATGCTTAAAGTTAATAATGTTGAAGCTGTTTATGATAAAATAATTTTAGCTTTAAAAGGTGTATCTCTCCACGTCCCAGAAGGGAAGATAGTAGCCTTACTTGGAAGTAATGGTGCTGGTAAATCAACTACATTAAAATCAATTTCAGGTTTATTAGCAGGTGAAGGTGGAGAAATTACAGATGGTGAAATAGAGTTTCTAGGAGAAAATATAAATGC
>CALZEK010000174.1 GCA_945639745.1 uncultured Bacillaceae bacterium | reverse complement strand
TTATTTAATACTTTTATTTATGTATCTTTACAATTTACAAGTGCAACGAATGTCTCTGTTCTTGAAGCCATGGTGCCAGCGATGACAGCAGTTTTCAGCTTCTTTCTTTTAAAAGAAAGATTACGCAAAATTCAGTGGACTGGAGTCATACTGTCATTTTTAGGAGCACTTTTTGTCGTAATGAATGGAAATATTTTTAAACTAACGCTTATTGAATGGAATATTGGTGATGCAATTATGATTGGTGCCATTTTGTCCTGGGCTATTTATTCAATTATGGTTAAAAAACATATGCACCTATTTCCACCTATTGGTGCTATTTTCGCGATGACTTGCCTATCAAGTATTATCTTAATACCTTTTGTCGCTATGGAATGGCTAATAGTAGGAATTCCTTCTTTTGAAACTTATCAGATCGCAGGACTCATTTATTTAGGTATCTTTCCATCTTCAATTGCACTCATTTTTTATAATCGTGCGGTGGATTTATTATCAGCATCACGCGCTTCAGTCTTAATGAATTTTATTCCTGTTATTACAATGTTTGTAGCTTACGTGTGGATGAACGAATCAATTACGATTTTCAAAATTATCGGGACACTTGGAGTTATTATTGGTGTTATATTTACAACACGCACACAAAAATCATTCAGTTAACATTAATTAATCAACAAAGCTAGGATGATTAAAGAGACACTTATAATACATGTGATAGTACGTGCATGATTCCAAAAAGTCCAGCGTGATTCAAATTGGACTCTTAGTTCATTCCATTTCGAATCATTGGTTGGTATATCGGCATTAATAATTGCTTTATTTAATGGTAAGTTCCCTAGGAAAGTAATGAGCAAAGTTGCAACATAAAAAACTAAAGCAACTGAGCCTAATATAACTGCATTAGATTTTTGTAAAATGATCGCTAAAATAACAAAACCAATTTGTGTTACAAGAGCACCGTTTGAAAACATCAGAAACATTGGGTTGGCTACGGATGATGTAAGGTGTCGAATCGATAAAACAAACGTACGATCATCAGCATGCTTCAAGCCTGGCATGACTGAGTTGCCATAAGCAAAGACGGTTCCAGCAACAACACCTGTTGATAGTATGGACAGTCCTAAAAAAATAGTAAACAATAATTCATTCATAATGAAATCTCCCTTGTCATACGTCACTCCAGATTAAATCATTTACTAAGTAGACATAGACTCTATTCTATTAATTAAAAATGGATTCGTTAATTTGATATATACTTTTTGTATTATCTTACACAACTGAGTTGTTAGCAAATGATTAAGACTTAATTTTAGAAAAACAAAAGAGATGACTTTTACTTTAGATACATTTCGATTTTATAATGTATGCAGTCAATGATTGCTTAATAGGTGATTGCTCTATATCGCAATCGTGCTGATAATTGATTGCAAAAAACTTTCTTCAATGTCAATTGGAATTTATGTTAAAGTGATAAATAGATAGTGTGTTGAGTCGTACTTTAACTCATAAAAAGGAGGTGTAGAAATGGATTCGTTACTTTGGATAACTATTGGTTTCATTGTAATCGGATTTATTTTTCTCGCTTCTCTGAAAAGAAGTATGGAAAGGAAGCTTGCTTTAATAAAAGAATACAAGGAAAGTGAACAGAATCCGCCTAAGACTATAAGTCGTTGGATATGGGGATCTGTTCTTTAGGGAATAGTGAGTATGTTTTTAATCGTATGGTCTTTTTCTGTTTATACGTAAAATAGATTTTAGGAACAAGGAATTCAACTTTTATGAAGGATTGTATTTCAAGATTCGGGTGCGATTGTGGAATAAGCAGTATTAAAAAAGGAGCTAAATCCCTCAAGATTTAGCTCCTTTTCCTATCTAATTTATTCTTTATATTTGGTCAAAAATCCATTTCGGCAGGGTCAACGGCAGGGAACTATCTGCGCAAAATTTGCTCTAAACAAATAACTTCCCTTTAAATCCATCTAAATCAAGGTAAGTTGCCTTTAATTTTTTACTCCCCTATTCCTACTGAATAAAAGCCATTTCTGTTCCGCTAATTTCTAATATTATTGCACATATCGTAAAACCGCAATAAAGATAATAATTACGAATTCACGCCAACATGCTGAAAATTTAAACACAATTTCACCAAAACAAAACGTGGCATTACCTTTACTCCCCTCACAGTTTCGAAAAAAAGTGACAGGAGTGACACGAGTGCTAGCTTTCCAGTTAGTCCTCTCACACATCTCCTAAAAAAAGACATTCAGTTAAGTAACCGAATGCCTTCTATGACATTTATTAAACAAGCCTCTACTACCTCCGCTAATAAACATAGCTCATTTCAATTACGGCTGCGTGGCTGTTGAAATTCGCCAATTATTTTAATTGCTACGTACATTAACTCAATTACAATTTTTGCCCACAAAATTCATCACGCTCCTTAGTAATCTTCTGGAAAAAACATCATTTGATAATCCCGACTATCTATACACCAAATTGTCGTATTAATCGGTTGAGTGCTATGCAATGGAACTATGCTAGTTTCTTCTTTCTCAGGTACTTCCTGACGATGAATTATGTGTTGCTTCCCATGTTGTGCTTTTAATTCAAACACCTGTAAGTAATCTAGTTCTAAATCGTTTTTACGTTGTTTATCAATTAAATCCCACAGTATCTTTTGTATTTCTACGTGAACGACTTCATCAATCATTCTTGTCATGTATCTTTTACTTTTGTCTGAAAACATGTTTATCCTCCTAATGTTCTAACCATTTCTCTGTCCTGTAAGGTAAAGTACCTTCTAGAAAGTAAATAATGGACATTTGATGGTCTTGCATGATTCCAATGCGAAAGTACTTCACACCACCCATTCGTTCTATATCAACGTATTCAATGTCATTTACATAGTTTTGTAGCATTCTCCCGTCATTTGCATGATTGAAATGATAGATACAAGCATAAGAAGGTAAATAGAAATCTTGAATCTCCTCACCTTCGTTTTCTGCTTCGTACCACAGAAGAAATTGATTTTTAATTACTTCAATATAAAAAGAAGGCAGATGTTCATCACGTTCTAACGCTTGTACATCTGCTAGTGTTTGAATGACTTTCATGTCACCACCTACCTGTTGAGTATACTTTTTGATTGTTTTTTAACCATGTTTGGTAAAGCATTGAACCATCATGTTCATGATTGACTATGATGAGTAGCCACTCATCTTCATTAGAATGTGTGTACATGAATGTTTGTGCCAGAAGCGGATTAGGTAAGAACCCCAATTCTTCTTTAGAGATGATATTTTCATCAATTTCATCATGCCCTAGTGCAACTGCTTCATAACCTACTTCATCTGCTGTAATAGTAATGCCAAACCTGCCTGAGATTTCTTCCTTAAACCACACAACATCGGATACCAGACGTTTAGATGTATCCTTTTTCCTTGAGCGAGACAAATTCATCTTCTCCCATCACAATATGATCGAGCACGTCAATGCCCATGATTTTACCTGCTTCTACAAGTTTTCTCGTAACTTGAATGTCTTCATGACTTGGTTCAGGGTCATATCAAAAGTATTTATCCTTAAATTGAGACAGACCAATACTCGACCTTTAACTACATATATTTAAAGTGGTTTTCTTATATTGATATTTGGTATGTCAACACTAAACTGAACAAATTTTTA
>CALZEK010000173.1 GCA_945639745.1 uncultured Bacillaceae bacterium | reverse complement strand
CCAGCTAATCTTTCTAAATCATACACGTGTTTTAAAGAGTCTCTTAAAGTCTCTCTTTCTAAAAAGCCATTAAACATTGATTCAACTATATTTAATCTATTTTCAATGACTTCACGATTAAAAAGCGGCCGCTCAATCCATTTCTTTAATGTCCGAGCCCCCATAGCTGTAACTGATTCATCTAAGACCCAAAGTAAAGATCCGTATTTTTCTTTTTTTAATAAAGTTTCAGTTAATTCTAAATTTCGTTTTGAGTACATATCTAATGATAAATAATTATTTAAATGAATAATTTCAGCTTTTTGAAAGTGATGTAATGATCTTTTTTGTGTGTGTTTTATATAATTTAATAAACGATTAAAACTTGTAAATAAACGTTCGTTATTTATATCATCAACTAAGTGTCTATATTCGCCGTTGAAGCTTACATTGTCTTCATAAGAGAAAGTAACGTCAAGACGAGATTTTAAGATTTTCTTTAAATGTTTTGGGAAGGAATGAGCAATCACTACTTCTTTAATTGAACGATTACCTAGTTCATGGACGACAAAATCAAAACCTTCTTCTATTTCAAGCAACTGTGATTCACCTGTTGAAAGCTCATGATAGACAACGACAAAAACGTGATCTTTAAATTGGGTAATACTTGCTAAATAATTACTTTCTTTTTCTTTTAACATTGAAGATTCCATTACTGTTCCAGGTGTAATTAATTGAACCACTTCTCTTTTCACAACACCTTTTGCTGTTTTTGGATCTTCTACTTGTTCACAAATTGCAACTTTATAACCTTGATCAACAAGGATTTTTATATAGTTTTCAGCTGCATGGTGAGGTACACCACACATAGGTATAGCATCTTTTTTTGCAGCATCTCGTTTTGTTAATGTAATTTCTAATAGTTGGGCAGCTTTAATCGCATCATTATAAAAAAGTTCATAAAAATCGCCTAATCTAAAAAATAAAAAAGAATCTTGATGCTCTGCTTTAATTCTTAAATATTGTTTCATCATTGGTGTTGTATTTGACATTTTTGTTCCTCCATAAATAAATCACTAAACTAATTATAACATATTTATCATTGATTGAAGTAATACCGACTATCTTTCCTTATACAAATATGATAAAAAACGTTATACTTTAATTATTAAGTTTAGTTACGGAGGATTTTTTATGGAAATGAAATTCTTGGGTACAGGAGCTGGTGTTCCTTCAAAAGAAAGAAACGTCTCAGCAATTGCTTTAAATTTAACAGAAGAAATTAACCATATATGGTTATTTGATTGTGGAGAAGCTACACAACATCAAATCTTACACACAAATCTTAAACCACGTAAAATTAATAAGATATTCATTACTCATCTACATGGTGATCATATTTATGGCTTACCTGGCCTTTTAAGTAGTCGCTCTTTTTTAAATGGTGATGATTTATTAACTGTTTATGGGCCTCCAGGCATTAAAGAATATATTAATACAAGTCTAAGTATTAGCGGGACCCATTTAACTTATCCTCTTGAAATTATCGAATTTTCTGAAGGAGTTTTATTTGAAGATAAGACATTCAAAGTGTCGACGTTTTTATTAGATCACGGTATACCTAGTTATGGCTTTCGCATAGAAGAAGTGGACAAGCTTGGGGAATTAAATGTTGAAAAATTAAAGTCTGAAGGAATAAATCCAGGACCAATTTATAAAACAATCAAATCACAAGCATCAACACTCTTAGAAGACGGACGTATTATTAAACGAGAAGATTTTATCGGAAAGTCTAAAAAAGGTCGGATTATTTGTATTTTTGGAGATACGAGATTTAATGATAACTTTAAACAATATGCATTAAATGCTGATTTACTTGTTCATGAAGCAACTTTTGAAGGAGCACGAGAAGATTTAGCTTATGATTATTTTCATTCAACAACAAAACAAGCAGCGACATTAGCCAAGCATGCTTCTGTAAAAAAACTAATATTAACACATATTTCTTCACGTTATCAAAATGGTGCGATTAATGACTTACTAAAAGAAGCAAAAAATATTTTTGAACCAACACTAATTGCACATGACTTTTTATCTTATACTATTAAACAGGAGTGATAAAATGAACGCACAAAACCTATTAAATTTACAAAAAGAAACGTTTTTAAATGGTAAAACACATAGCTATGAACATAGAGAATCAATGCTACTGCGATTAAAAGAAATGTTAGAAGAAAATGAACAAATGATTTATCAAGCATTATATACCGATTTAAACAAATCTAAACATGAAACTTTAACAACAGAATTGGGTATTCTGTATACTGAGATTGATTTTTCATTAAAAAACTTAAGTAAATGGATGAAAAATGAAAGTGTTCCTGCACCCCTGACACACCAAGGAACAAAAAATTACATCATACATGAACCATTAGGAAACGTATTAATTATTTCACCGTGGAATTATCCATTACAATTAGCTATAGCTCCTGCAATAGGTGCACTTGCTGCAGGCAATACTGTTATCTTAAAACCATCTGAGCTAGCTCCTGCAACTGAAGAGTTATTAAGTCATTTGATTAAAAACTATTTTGATGAAGCCTATTTTGGGATTATAACAGGTGATAAAGATGTTAGTGATCATTTAGTTGGCCTGCGATTTGATTATATATTCTTTACAGGTAGCACACAGGTTGGAAAAAAAATTATGAAGCGAGCAAGTGAGAACCTTACACCGCTAACACTTGAATTAGGTGGGAAAAGTCCTGCGATTATTACGGCTGATGCTAATATTAAATTGACTGCTAAACGAATTGCTTGGGGTAAATTAATAAATGCTGGTCAAACATGTGTTGCACCTGACTATATTTATATTGAAGAAAGTATAAAAAACAAATTTTTAAAAGAACTTGTTAGACAAACAAAACGTTTATATAAAAATAATCCTCTAAACAATAAAAACTATGTTAAGATAATTAATTCTAATCATTTTAATCGGTTAATGAATTTTATTAATCAAAGCAATGAGCTACAATTAATTTATGGTGGTTCAAGTGATGAAACAACTTTAAAAATTGAACCAACTATTTTACAAAACATTTCATGGGAAGATGATGTGATGCAAGAAGAAATATTTGGTCCCATTTTACCTATATTAACATTTACAGATATTAACGAAGCAATTTCAGCAATTAATCAACAAGAAAAACCACTAGCTTTATATTTCTTTGGAAAAGATGAATCTGTAGAAGCACAAGTTCTTAAATCGATTCGCTTTGGTGGTGGTGCAATTAATGATACTTTATACCATTTAGCAAATCCTCATTTACCATTTGGAGGTATTGGTCACAGTGGTCTTGGGGCTTATCATGGTAAATATAGTTATGAAACATTTACGCATAAAAAAAGCATCATGGAACAAACAACTAAATTTGATTTACCCTTCCGCTATCCTAACTCTAAACTAGGAAAAAGAATTGTTAAGTATATATTAAAATAAACACAAATGAAATAAACCTTAAAATTAATGTAAGAATTAATTTTAAGGTTTATTTTTATAATCATTTAGAAAATCTTTTTGAAAACTCGTTTTAAATAGCTCGGTTGTTTCGCCATCAGAATCATTTTTTTCTGATTTGATATTTTTAAACGTACTTTTACCATATTTTTTTGATAATTCTGCTACTGTCGACTCTAAATTCATTTGTTTAATAC
>CALZEK010000172.1 GCA_945639745.1 uncultured Bacillaceae bacterium | reverse complement strand
ACAACACCATCTTCAACATCAATTAACTCAACGTCTCCCCCATCACGTAAAAGGAAGGGACGTAATTTATTTAGTACTTCTTGAACTTGTTCATGCATTATTAAAACCCCTTTCGAAAAAAGATTGGCTAATATATTAAAAAATTATTTGAAATGTTTACTTAAACCTATTTTAGACTCTTTTATCAAAATTGTAAAATAAAACAGCTCTAATTGAGAATTTACATCAATAAGAAAAAATGAAATGAATCGAATCAGTTGCTTGACTCATCTACAGTTTGTATACTTGAATTACAGAAGAATAATAATTAAGGAGGGTATAAGATGATTATAACAATAACAGATAATGCACGAATACAAATAAAAGAAATGATGAAAGATGAACCAGAGAATGTTAAATTAAGATTCGGTGTAAAAGGTGGCGGATGTAGTGGGCTTTCTTATGCACTCGGATTTGAAGAAGAACATAATGAAGAATTAGACGTCGTTGAAGTAATTAATGATATTCCAGTCGTGATTTTTAAACAAGATATTCCAATGCTGGAAGATACAGAGATTGATTTTAAAGAAAATTTAATGGGTGGCGGCTTTAGTATAAAGAATCCGCAAGCAGCTTATTCATGTGGTTGTGGCTCATCATTTAGACCAGAAGAGTATCAAGGTGAAATTGAAAAGTGTAATTAAACAAATAATTTAATTATTTTCATAGCAGACAAAAATGGTTCCACATTCAATGTGGAACCATTTTTGTCTGAGAGCTATTATTAGCCTTTATAAACAATAAATAGTATAATTTCGAAGTGATTTTGAAAATTCAACTTTAAATCTTAGAATGTACATATAAACAAATGGAGGTGGGGAATTGAGTAAAAATATGTCATTGGTTTTATTATTGACGAATTTATTCATTGCGTTTTTAGGCATTGGTTTAGTGATACCTGTGTTACCAACGATTATGAATGAATTAAATTTATCGGGTAAGATGGTTGGTTATTTAGTGTCGGCCTTTGCAATTAGCCAATTGTTAGTTTCCCCTCTTTCAGGTAAATGGGTAGATCAATATGGAAGAAAAACTATGATTGTGATTGGTCTGCTTATTTTTAGTTTTTCAGAACTTTTATTTGGTCTGGGAAAGACAGTAGAAATTTTATTTATCTCAAGACTCTTAGGTGGTGTCAGTGCAGCATTTATTATGCCTGCAGTAACTGCTTTTATTGCTGATATTACCACAATGGAGATGAGATCACGTGCAATGGGATATATGTCAGCTGCAATATCTACCGGATTTATTATTGGACCAGGGATTGGTGGGTTTTTAGCAGAATTAGGGACAAGAGTACCCTTTTTTGCTGCTGCAGTTGTCGCTTTAATCTCAGCGCTTGCATCATTGATCTTTCTTAAAGAACCTGAACGCTATAAATCAGCTGTGATAGAAGCAAAAACATCTGGACTAGGACGGATATTTAATCCACTTTATTTTGTGGCATTTCTTATTATTTTTATAGCTCAATTCGGCTTGGCAGCATTTGATTCTTTATTTAGTTTATTTGTTGATCATAAATTTGGTTTCACGCCAAAAGACATTGCCATTATTATTACAGGTGGTGGTTTAGTCGGTGCACTTGCTCAAGTATTTCTGTTTGGTCGATTAACACAAAAATTTGGTGAAGTTAAATTAATTCGTTATTCCTTTATCTTTTCAGCTATCTTAGTTGTTGTCACAACAATGGTCAATTCTTATTTTAATATTTTACTTGCGACAATTTTCATTTTTGTTGGTTTTGATTTAATGCGACCAGCCGTGACTTCTTATTTATCAAAAGTAGCAGGAAATGAACAAGGATTTGTTAGTGGAATGAACTCAATGTTTACGAGCTTTGGTAATATGTTTGGTCCTATTGTAGGCGGGATTTTATTTGATATTAATTTAGATTATCCATTTTATTTTACGGCACTAGCACTCATTGTTGGAATTGGCTTAACTTATTTTTGGAAACAACCGACTTATCAAGATGAAATTAATCGATAAAAAGAGGCTGAAACAAAAGAACGATATGAAAGAAAATACTACACTTAAAACAAATTATTACTGTTAAGTGTAGTATTTTTTTTACCAAATGTGCATCATTAGTTGAATGTAAATTTGTGTGACAATGAAAAAAGCAAGCGCGTATTTCCAATTGGATTTAATCCCATTTGTGAATAAGTTTAAGCCATTAGAATCACTTAAGACAATCAGAGGCATTAAAACAGGAGAAATTAAAATTGAAATTACGCTTCCTGATGTGATTGCAAGCACAATTAATTCAGGTGGATAAGGTAAATTAAGACTTTTTAAAATACCGGCAACTAAAACCATAACTGTCAGTGGCCCAAGTCCCATTAAGCCTAGAACAATTACAATAAAAGGTAGTAAGTAAAGTGGATTTAACCAAGAAACATTATTTTCAATCGCATTTAAACCACCCACAACATTTTCTGCGAAGTCAGTTTGATTAAGGGAATAAATCAATGTACCAATTGAAAGCATTAATGCGACTTGATAAGCTTTTTTACCAAGTTCTATTGAGAAATATTGTTTAGCAATTGATTTAAGTTTATACAATCTACGTTTATAAAGGTAAAAAGTCATAATCCAGCCAATAATAGTAAGGGGAATCAAAGTTAATAACGGGATATTCCAAAAGCTATAGATGAAAAATATAGCCCCAAATAGACTAAAGAATAATAAAAAGAATTCAACTACATTTTGTTTACGCGTTTTTATATCTGTTGAAGCAGTTAATAAAACATTATTTATTTCCGTTTGTAAGATAGGTGTAATATTTAGATTGTGTTTTCGCTCAGTTGGTGCGACGAATAAAACAGCTAAAAATGTCCCAACTAAAGCAATGCCAAAACCTTGAGCAATAGAAATATAAATAGAAGCTCCTAATGTGTCGACAACGACAATAAAACTTGGCACAGTAATCACCCATAAGGTAGATAAACCATATCCGCGTAATAAAGCAGATCCTTTATAACGTTGCCACATCTCACTCTTTTGGTCTTTTAAAATAATGTCGATGAATTGATACATCATTGTAATTGAGCCGAAAAGTAAAAAGTAAGTAAGCACTTGTGTCAAAGATATCATTGTAAAATAGAATTTTTTACTCGTATTGATGAAGTTATGAAAGACACTCATCATATCTTCAATATAAGGTTCTTCTTGTAAGACCCAGCTGATTAAAGGTATAATCACAAGAATCCCAATGACATTCCGCATTTCTTGGACGCCTAACAAAATACCACTTAAAATATTCGTTTGAGAATAAACCAGTATAATCATAGCAATTAATAAAATGAAAAGTGGTAATTTAAAATGACGAAGTGGAATAGTTAATACACCTAAAATAATAATTGCTACACCTATATAAGATAGTAACTCTATTAATAATGGGTGTTCATTAAATGAAGTGACAAGATGAATCAGTGTGTAAAGCAAAATAGTCACTCTAAGTCCATTTTTAATAAATGTTTTCATTGTCATCTTTATTTTCCTATCTGTGTTGATTAACACTAAATTTATAAAAAATATTTTAAAAGATAAAACCGATTAGTGATTGCTTAAAAATCACTAATCGGTTGGATATTATCGTTCATTTAAAAAAGCTTGAGCAATTTTATAATCACTAAAATCATAACGAACACCAT
>CALZEK010000171.1 GCA_945639745.1 uncultured Bacillaceae bacterium | reverse complement strand
ATCAGTAGAAACATCTGAAAAAGAAAAAACAGATAGAGAAAACAAGAGTACTGAAGAAACTTCAGAAGAAGCAACTGACAGTGAAAATAAAGCTACTAACGAAGCGTCTCAAGAATTAGATCAAACACTAGTAGATAACGAAGACTTAACAGCGACTGTTACAGGAATCAAAACAATTGAAGATCAAGAATGGGACGAAGAAAGATATGAAATTAATATAGCTATAGAAAATAAAAGAGAAGATACCATTGAAGTGCAAGCACATGAAGTTTCAGCAGATAATGTCATGATCGATGATATGGTCTTTTTTAGTGAAACAGTAGCAGGTGGCAAGCGTGCAAATGCTGTCATGGTCATTGAAAACTACGATGGTGATTTACCTGAAATGGAAGAGAATTTAGAGTTTGTTTTAAATGTATTTTCACATGATGATTATGATTACGAAGGTAAACATGATGTAAAGATTGAATTCTAATATAAAATGCCTCGCTAAGTCGTTATTTCAAACAACTTAGCGAGGCTTTTTGTTGTCTTAAGGCAGAGGGTTAGCTATATAAGCAAAGAATTCTGCTGTTTCTCCAGGAATATGATATTTAATATATCTCCCCAAGTTATCAGTACGACCTACTGATTTATTTTCTGTAAAATGAAAATCACCTGAATTCAAATTATTTGTTAAGTAGTTTATTCTTAAATTATTTGGATGGGCATCAGTATGAATTTTATTCATTTTAATTAATGATTTGGCATTCTCCTGATATTGAAAATAACATCCAATTATTGTCGTTGCGTGATGAAAGTAATTTTTTAGTTTTTCCATAGGGAAAGCATCCTTATGAAATAATGAAAATTCATTGAAAGAATAACTGTCAATAAAATAATCAATTTTATGAGATTTTATTGGGAGATCGAGTCCACTATTTAGAATGTAAAGAGCTGATAATTCTGGTTTTTCATTTTCTATTTTATTTTTTAAAGAGTTTAGCATAGGAAGTGTACTACCTGTGAAAATATAATAAGCATGAGGGTTTAATTCAGTTATATATTTATCTAAAAAGACATAAGTATCAATATTTGTTTCAAGAATAAACTTGTCATTTAATGCTTGTTTTAAGAGCACTTTTTTAGCAAAATTATTTGCTTTTTCACTTAAATTTACAAACATAGAAGGATCGGTTTTTAACATTTCAATGTCGTAAATATAAAAAGGGTTAAATGAGTGATTGAGATGTTTGGTCATAATGATTCCTTCTTCAATCATTGCTTTATAGTCACATGTTGTACATTTCAATTCACCTTCATAGACTTCTTGATTTTTAATTTTTGCATGATTTATTTCTAAAGATAAATGACATTCCGGACAATAAAGAATTGAAAAGAATGTAAAAGGAATGCCTTTATCATTTTCTTTATTAAGGTGTTTACTTTCAATTTCTTCAATTTTTTTATCAATCGATTGACAGATTGTATTAATATTCGACATTTCTTCTAATAATGCTTGTTTTTTCTCTGTTAAAATCGTTGTTAATAAACGGATATCTTCTTCAGTAGATAAAGAAGTAATTCTTTTGATTGTTAAAATCTTATTGATTTCTTGTAGTGAAAATTTGTAGTCTTTTAATGTTTGAATCCATTCCATATCTTCAACACATTTATCATTATAATAGTAATAATGGTTTACTTTCGTTGGTAAAAGTAAGCCAAGACTCATGTAATAACGGACAGTATCAATACTCGTATTAAATTTGTTAGCAAATTTGCCAATCAACAAGGCAATCACCACCTTTCAATTAGTTTTTATAATCTAACTATGGAGTAGACTCCATAGTTAGGTAGAAATAAATTAAAAACACCTATTGCTCTATACTATACTCCATAAAATAAGATAAGTTTATATTAAAATGTGTCGATATTGTGAAGGGAGAATAAATATGACAACTTTATGGGAAGATAATTATAGAAAACGTACAGTCTATCCTCAATTAGAAGAAAAAATACTAATAGATGTTGCTATTATTGGCGGTGGGTTTACGGGGATTTCAACAAGTTATCATTTGCAACAAAAAGGAATTCAAACAGCTGTTCTTGAACAATATCAAATAGGTTCAGGTGCTAGCGGTAGAAATGGTGGAATGTTAAATACTGGATATAAATTATCACCTGGTGAACTTATTAAAAAATTCGGTTTAGAAGAAGCAATAAAATTAGATAAGTATGCATTAGATAGTAATGAAGAAGTAAGAAAGATTTCAGAAAAACACGGGATAGATTGCGAACTTGTTCAATCCGGTCACATTGGTTTATCTCAACAATTAGGTAAAGCTAAAGCCTTTGAAAAGTCACACAAACTTGTTGAAAAACATTTCAATCGAAAAACAGAAGTTCTTACGGGTGCTGCGCTTCGAAATGAAATCAAATCAGATTATTTTAAGGCAGCCTTCTACGACCCATTAAGTTATCAATTTAATCCGTTAAAATATGTAAGCGGATTAGCAGACGTGGCAGCTGAAATGGGAGCACATATTTTTGAACATTCAAAAGCAATTAAAATAAATAAAATGAAAGATAAATTTATCGTAACAACTGATAAAGGTGAAATTCATGCGAAAGATCTTGTATTTGCTACAGATGGTTATTCTAATAGAATCACAAAAGAACTTCACAAAGGTATCTTTCCCTTAGCTAGTTTCATTATTGGAACAGAGCCTTTAAATGAAGATTTACTTGATGAATTAATGCCAAATAATCGTAATTTTTATGACACGATTAATTTAACAAATTATTTTAGAAGAACGCCAGATAATCGAATTATTTATGGAGGCTCAGGAATTGGTTATCCTGCTAAACTCAAATATAAACAGGAATTGATGACTTTATTAACAAACACATTCCCTTCATTAGAAAATACCAAAATAGATTATTTTTGGGGAGGAATTATTGGTGCAACAGTCGATAAGTTTCCAGTTATTGGACGCACAAAAACAGGTGCTTATTATTCGGTTGGCTATACAGGACATGGTGCATCACAATCGACTCTTCATGGAAAAATGGTTGCTCAAGCTATTGCAAATGAAGAACGAATCAACCCTATTTTTGAAAATATAAAATTAAAAACCGTCCCTTTGTATCAACAAAAAGAATTGCTTGTATCAGCAGCTAATTTATATTTTAGAATGATGGATAAAATAAATAATTAATAGGAGGTATTCATATGGCAATCGGAGAATTTTTCTTTACAATTTCTTTTGGTGGCATTCTTATATTAGCAGGTATAATTACAAGACTCTTTATTAAAATTGTTTATAAATCTTAAATGTTGAGGAGGAAATAGTTGATGATTTTTACAATTGGAGCAATTGTATCTTTTGCTATCTATATATTAGTTGGTTTGTTAGTTTCGAGAAAAGTTAAAACGATTGAAGATTATTATGTTTCTGGGAGGAATGCTCCGACATTATTAATTGTCGGTTCATTAGTAGCTTCTTATTTAAGTACGGTAGCCTTCATGGGGGATGCTTCTTTTTCTTATGAAGGTTATGGCCTACCAATGCTTGTGATGTCAATATTCGTTTTACCAGGTTATATTATTGGTGTTATGTTTTTTGGTCGTTACTTACGTAGAAGTAAATCGTTAACATTACCAGAATATTTTGGTGAGCGATTCCAATCTAAAAGAGTGAGGGTAGTCGCAGCGATTACCTTAATTATTGGA
>CALZEK010000170.1 GCA_945639745.1 uncultured Bacillaceae bacterium | reverse complement strand
TAATCATTCATTATCATTTACCTTTGGAAATTGAATCTTATATTCAAGAAATTGGTAGGGCAGGTAGAGATGGAAAAGAAAGTGTTAGTGTTTTGCTGTTTAATGATTATGATATCTATTTACCACTGAATATTATTGAGAATCAATTTTTAACAAGTGAACAAATAAGTGAAGTATTGGCAAAAATTAAAAATATGAATGAACTCCCATTAACGGAAAGGTTTTTTGAAAATAACATAGAAATAAATGAAGTTCAATGGAGAAATTTAAAGTTTCAATTAGAATATCATGGTATGATAAAAAAGAATCAGATAATCAAAGACCGTCAAATATGGTTGAAAAACAAAAACACTATCATTGAATTAAATGAACAACAAGAATTGATTAAACAAAATAAATTAAACCAACTCATAAATTGGATAAATACAGATGGATGTCTACGAAAGGCTTTATACAAAGACTTTCAAACAAGCTATAAACAACCATTAACATATTGTTGTTCTTATTGTGATTTTAATTTACCTGAATGGAAAACAACTGCTCATTTAATAAATAAAAGACAAGATAAAAACTGGAAAGATAAACTAGCAAATATATTACAAGTTGGTGAATTTAATGAAACAAGCTGATATTATTCGGCAATTGTCTAGTAATGAATTAAAAAAATCAGTCTTGTATACTCAATATATAATATTTTTTCTTAGCGTTATTTTGAGCTTGTTTTTATTTAATTCTTTTACTGATTGGATTAAATTATTTGAATTTGACTTACTAATGATTATTTATTATGGAGTTATTCCGGCAGGTATAGTTATCTTTATTGATTTAATTATTGATAAATATATTCCCAATCATTATCTAGACGATGGTGGAATTAATAACAAGCTGTTTAAAAATAAATCTGTTTTATCTATCTTTATGATAGCTTTAATTGTTGCAATTGCTGAGGAGCTATTATTTAGAGGGGTATTGCAAACCGTTTTTGGCTATGTATTTGCAAGTTCTTTGTTTGCGATTATTCACATTAGATATTTAAAAAAACCTATATTACTTATTTCAATAATTGGACTAAGCTTTTATATAGGCTATTTATTTGAAATGACGCAGAATCTATTAGTAACGATGACTGCACATTTCTTGATTGATTTTATTTTAGGTTTAATCATTAAATTTAGAACAAGAGGTGAATAAAAGTGCAAAAAGAGACTGATGAATTAAAAACATTATTAGCTGAGGTAAGCCAGGTTGAAAAAAATAAAGAATTGTCAAGAAATACTCAGCCAGTTATTGATGTATTAGATTTACCACCTCGAGCAGAAATACATAAGTCTAGTTCAAAAAAAGTAAACATAAAACTAAGTAGTCCGGTCATAAGATTTATTTTTGTTATATTGATTATTATTTTAATTGTATTTTTAGCATATTATTATTTAGAAGATGAATTATTTATTTTTAAGATTGAATAAACTTTAAAGGAGGATACATAAATGAAAATTGCAGTATTATATGGTGGTGTATCGGGTGAAAGAGATGTTTCTTTAGCATCAGGAAAAGGTGTAATTAAGGCTTTGAAAGCTAATAATCATGATGTGATCGCAATTGATTTTAACCCTAATAATTTATCTGAAATTATTGAATTAAATGTTGATTTAGTATTTATTGCACTCCATGGTAAACACGGTGAGGATGGTAAAATACAAAGTTTACTTGAAATGCTTGAAATACCTTATGTTGGATCAGGTGTTTTAGCTTCAGCTTTAGCTATGGATAAATCAAAGGCAAAACAGATATTTGGTTTAAATGGTATTCCTATAGCTAAAAGTCATGTTTATAATTTAAAAAACAAATCAGACTTACAAATCACAGAAGCATCTATTAAGGCTAATTTTAAAGTTCCATTTGTTATAAAGCCAAATAGTGAAGGATCAACTTTAGGCTTAACGATTGTAAATGACTACACACAAATTAAAGAAGCATTAATAACAGCTCAACTAAGTGATGATTATGCTATAGTTGAACAATTTATTGATGGCATCGAATTAACAGTTCCTGTTAAAGGGGAAATTGGTCAAGAAATTGCTTTACCAATTATTGAAATCATTCCTAAAAATGATTTATATGATTATGAATCTAAATACACTGAAGGTGGAAGTGAACATATTATTCCAGCGCGCATATCTGAGGAATTAACAAAGAAAATTCAAAATTATGCAGTCACTGCACATCAATCTTTAGGTTGCAAAACATATTCTAGAGCTGACTTTATCTTAACAAAAGATAATATACCTTACATTTTAGAAGTAAATACATTACCAGGCATGACTTCAACAAGCCTATTTCCTGATGCTGCAAATAAAATAGGCTTAACATATGAAGAAATGATCGAAGAATTTGTAAATTTATCAATAAATTAAATTTCAGAAATCGCTTGAAACCTAATGGTATCAATAATTTAAAACATTGCATAAAATAATGATAAGTGTATAATTATTTATTAATATAGAACTTAAGATTAGCTAGTAATGATCACAGGGGGCAAGTTAGATGACTGCAAAAAAAGAAGGTCAAAAAACAAAAAAGAATGAAGTTGTTGATGGTTTAGAATTAACACGAAAAATTATAAAAGAAGCATTAGATAAGTTAGGTTATCCTGATAATGTATATGAACTTTTAAAAGATAGTTTAAGAATTTTCACAGTAAGAATACCTGTGCGTATGGATGATGGCTCAATGAAATACTTCAAAGGCTATCGGGCACAACATAATGATGCGGTAGGTCCAACTAAAGGTGGTGTTAGGTTTCATCCTAACGTTTCAGAGTCACAGATTAATGCTTTGGCAATTTGGATGAGTCTAAAAGCAGGAATTGTCGATTTACCATATGGTGGGGCTAAAGGTGGTATTATTTGTGATCCAAGAGAAATGTCATTCAGAGAACTAGAATCGCTTAGTCGTGGATATGTGAGAGCAGTGAATCAAATTATAGGGCCACGTCAAGATATTTTAGCACCTGATACATATACTAATTCGCAAATAATGGCTTGGATGATGGATGAGTATAGTTATTTAAATAAAGATGAAAATCCAGGCTTCATTACTGGAAAACCGAATGTATTAGGTGGTTCACTTGGGAGAGAATCGGCAACTGCAAAAGGTGTAACGATTTGTATAGAAGAAGCAATTAAAATGAAGGACTTTGAAATTGAAGGTGCTAAAGTTGTAGTTCAAGGATTTGGGAATGCAGGTAGTTATTTAGCTAAATATCTTCATGAAGCGGGAGCTAAAATAGTAGGAATCTCTGATGCATATGGTGCACTATATGATCCAGATGGATTAGATATTGATTATCTTTTAGATCGTCGCGACAGTTTTGGAACTGTTACAACATTATTTAAAAATACACTTACAAATAATGAGTTACTTGAAGTTGACTGTGACATTTTAGTTCCAGCTGCAGTACAAAATCAAATAACAGAAGAAAACGCTAAAAAAATTAAAGCTAGCATTATTGTTGAAGCAGCAAGTAGTCCAACAACAATGGAGGCAACAAAGATTTTAAAAAATCGCGACATTCTACTCGTACCTGATGTATTAGCATCCTCAGGAGGAGTTGTTGTAACATATTTTGAATGGGTACAAAATAACCAAGGTTATTATTGGTCTGAAGAAAAAGTAGAAGAGAAGCTAAGAACAATTATGACTAGTGCATTTGAAACGATTTA
>CALZEK010000169.1 GCA_945639745.1 uncultured Bacillaceae bacterium | reverse complement strand
TCAAAATCACGATGCCAATCGGACTTTGATCCATTTGTATTTTTCTTATGATTGGCCGACCTTTTATCATTTTTATTGGAAAGTTTTCTAAAGGCCCAAATAACTAGCCCTAATACTATAATCAACCAGAAGTATCGGAAAAAGAAATATAGACTTCCTCTAATAATTAAACTGAAAATAATTAAGCCAATCAAACAGCCGAACAATGAACAGCCTGGCCCATATACTCGAAAATTCCCTCGATTATTAACGTACATCATTTCACGTCCTTAGAATATAAAATCGAAACAACTTGCTTCTTATGTTTCTATTTTAACATATAAGCTCTAAAATTATCAGAAAAACAGTATCCAAAAGTAAAAATCAACCTTAAGGCTTAGGTAGTAAGCGGTTTTAATTCTTACGAGAAGTATACAGCAGTTCTTCTAAATTAAACTTCTCATAAACATCTAGCTCACTATATTCCTCTCATTATTTGTGATAAAGTCTATTGGACTATTAGAATAGATGGTGAAATTATGATAACAATTGGTTTAACTGGATGGACTGACCATGAACTTTTGACGCTATCAAAACGTCGAAAACTAGAAGATTATGCGAGTCATTTTCCATTTGTAGAAATTGATACAAGCTTTTATGGTATTCCATCAGAAGCTAGCATCCAAACTTGGATTGAGAAAACACCGAATACTTTCCAGTTTATCCCTAAAGCATATAGTGGGATGACGCTGCATAGTGAATTTGAAAAGTATTATACTTCTGTTGAAGAAATGTTTGATACCTTTAAAATTCGATTTTATCCTATGTTGACTGCAAAAAAAGTGAAAGCTTTTTTATTTCAATTTCCACCTTTTTTTCACTGTACACAGGAAAATATTGAATATCTTATTAAAATAGCAAAGCTAATGGGACCTTTACCAATTGCTGTGGAATTTCGTCACAAAAGTTGGTATAGCGAGGAGAATAGAGATAGTACACTGAAGTTATTGGAGATGTTGTTTTACATTCATGTTGTTGTAGATCAACCACAGACCCCTTCCAATAGTGTACCAACTGTTCTAAACGCAACCAATAATAACCTAACGCTTTATCGTTTACATGGTAAAAATTATTCAGGCTGGTTGAATGCTTCGGAGGATCAAGCTTGGCGAGCGAACCGTACACTGTACGATTATACTGGTGAAGAATTAATAGATATTAAAAATAATACTCAGCTACTTGAAAAGCAGTCAACAGAAGTAGCCGTTATTTTTAATAACAACTCTGGAGGACATGCCGCAAAAAATGCGAAAGAATTACAAGAATTATTAAATATCAAGTTTGAGGGATTAAACCCCATGCAACTTGATTTATTTTAATGAATGAAAGTAGGAAATGTAATGAAATTAAACGTGTTATATGAAGATAACCACTTGTTAATCGTTGAAAAACCAGTCAATATGCCTGTTCAGGAAGATTCATCTAAAGACATGGATCTGTTAAATCTTTCAAAACAATATCTAGTAGAAAAGTATAATAAGCCTGGTGAAGCGTTTTTAGGATTAGTTCATCGCTTAGACCGACCGGTAGGAGGCGTCATTCTATTTGGTAAAACGTCTAAAGGAGCATCACGAATTTCAAATGAAATTCGTTTGAACCGCTTAGACCGAGTTTACTATACGGTAGTTCGTGGCATCCCTAAAAAGAATAAAGCGACACTAACCGATTTCTTATTAAAAGACAACCGTACAAACATGACGAGTGTTGTAAACAAATCAAATAAAGATGCTAAAAAAGCCATTCTTGACTATGAAGTTGTTCAGACCGATAGAAAAGAAAATCTAAGTCTCTTAAAAGTTAAATTACACACAGGACGTAGTCATCAAATACGAGTACAGCTATCTCACCTTGGCTACCCTATATATGGAGATCAACGTTATGGTAAAAATGTTAACAAGCCTGGACAACAAATTGCTTTATGGGCTTATGAATTATCGGTAAAACATCCCACAAAAGATGAGACGATTAACGTAACATGCGATACACCGAATGAATTTCCTTGGAATTTATTCATTTAAAAAAGAAAATCGGAAGAATCAGCTGAGCTGACTCTTCCGATTTGTGCTTTTAAATTACTTTTCCACCTAGCGTGTTTACAAAATGACCAAGCGCCCACTCATGTCCCGCTTGATTAAAACTTGCTACGCCATCTTCATGGACAACAATCTTAAACCCTTTGTTGTATGCATCAACTGCTGTATGCAAGACACATATATCCGTACAAACACCGACAATGTGCAATTCTTCAATATCACGTTCTCTTAATTTTAATTCTAAGTTTGTTCCAGTAAAAGCCGAATAGCGAGTCTTATCAAAGTATTCAACATGGTCCTTCATTTTTATTTCCTGATACAATGTTTCAAGTTCACCATACAACTTTCGCCCTTCTGTCCCAGCAATATTATGTGGTGGAAACAATTTATTTTCAGGATGCAACACGTCATCTTCATAGTGAACATCTATTAGCATTGCGATATAATCCTTATCATCATTGAATTTTCGCGTCAATTCAACTATGTAGTCATGGAGTGCTTGCCCGGGTTTGCCACAGGTTAATGCACCATCTTCAGCTACAAAATCGACAGTATAATCTATATTTAGTAAAGCTTTCTTCATTTAACGACCTCCTAGTTACTTGTAATCATAGCATATTTCCTATGAAATATAATCAGTTTAAACGGCTATTTGTATAATTTCAGTTCGCTCTTTCTAAAAAGAATATTATTCGGTACAATAGTACTTGTATTTTAAAAGGAGTGACGATTTTGAAACAAGAAGAATTTAAAGAAAATAAACAAAACCCTATTGCATGGGTTATTCAATTCGTAAAAGGAATGCTTATCGGATCGGGTGCTATCTTACCTGGAGTTAGTGGTGGTGCCTTAGCTGCTATTTTTGGATTATACGAGCCTATCATTACATTCTTGTCGGATATAAAAAAAGATTTCTTGAAGAATGTTTTGTATTTCTTACCGGTTGGATTTGGAGCAATATTTGGTATTTTTGTACTCGCAACTCCGATTGATTATGGCTTACAGCATTATCCTGCTTATATTCTATGGGGATTCATAGGAGCTATCTTAGGTACATTCCCTTCTCTTTACAGAGAAGCTGGTAAAGAAGGTAGAGAGACAAAGCATTTAATTCTCTCTATTGTAACGGCAATTATTGTGTTTATCCTCTTGATTTGGGCAGACCGTAATTTAAATGTAGAAGTTCCACAGAATCTATTTTCTTGGTTATTCGCAGGTGGGATTTTTGCTAGTGGACTAATCGTTCCTGGATTAAGTCCTTCAAACTTTTTACTTTACTTTGGTCTTTACCAACCCTTAACAGAAGGAATTCGAATGTTGGACTTTACAATTATTATTCCAGTTGGTATTGGCGCAGTTATTGTAATATTAATTTTCTCCAAATTAATGCGAATAGTGTTGGATCGTGCTTACGCAACTGTTTTTCACTTTATTTTAGGTGTAGTCATTGCTTCAACAGCAATCATTGCCCCACCAATCAGTGATTATGATGGGTTCACTATTATAAATTATGTAATTGTAGCGGTTGTATTTGTAATTGGTCTAATATTAGGCTTATGGATGGGGAATTTAGAAGAGAAATATAAAGATTAATTATTAAAGAGGCTGGGACAAAAGCCACTAAATAAAAACGACGAGAAATTAGATTAACTA
>CALZEK010000168.1 GCA_945639745.1 uncultured Bacillaceae bacterium | reverse complement strand
TGGCGGTGTAGCTCAGCTGGCTAGAGCGTTCGGTTCATACCCGAAAGGTCGTGGGTTCAATTCCCTCCGCCGCTATTTAAAAAAGAACTTAAACATAATGTTTAAGTTCTTTTTTTTTTCATAAAATACTAAAACCCTTTTATAATATACTATATTATAAAAGGGTTTTAAGTCATAGTAATCATCTATTATGTTTATCTCTTTTTAAGAACATAATCATGTCAAAGTTTGTTTATAGAAATTACTAGGAAATACAACATGTGCATTTTAGAAGTTATTAAAAATAAATTAACCTCTCTTAGCTCCACGTCCACCACGTTTTGTTTCAGTTTGTTTCTTTAATGAAGCTAAACGGTCTTCAGAGTCTTTTAAAAAGTCGTTTATCTTAGATTCAAAGTTTTCTGTACGTTCACGCGGACTTTTACGACGAACTGGTTTTTCGATAGCTTTTTTAATTGAAAGCCCAATTTTACCGTCTTTTTCAACATTAATAACTTTTACTGTTACTGTTTCGCCAACCTTTAAATGCTCATTAATGTCTTTAACATAACTATCAGCAACTTCACTGATATGAACAAGACCTGTTGTGTTTTTTTCTAACTCCACAAAAGCACCAAAATTTGTAATTCCTGTAACTTTACCTTCTACCTTACTACCTACTTCAATTGACATAAAGAAAATGCTCCTCCTTGGAATGTATATTTATTTTATATAATAGTATAGCTAAAAGCTTCTACTAATGTCAATATGATTGATTTAGTCTTTATTGATTACCTTCATCTGTTAAGAAAATCAATTCGCCTTCTTTAGATAAAAAGTAATTTGTTCGAGCAAGTTCTAAGATATAATCTTCATCTTTTAATAAAGCTATCTCTTCCATTAAATCTTTTTCTTCTTTTTCTAACTGATCCATCTCTGTTTGTAGCTCAATATAGTCATTTTCAATCTCAGCTTGTATCGAACGCTGTTTAAAATGGTATATAGCTAAGCTACCGAGGACTAATACAACCATTGTAGAAAAGACAACCAAACGTTTAAATATCGCTTTTCTGCGACGCTTTTCTTGACGTTCTTGTGCTTCATATTCTTGAATGTAATCTGATTTTAATTGTGTAACAGTGTCTTTTGGTTTACGGATAATTAGTCCTCCTTTCGAATAAATAAATTTGAAAAGCTTCTAGATACCTTCATTATACTATAAATCTACTTAATATGGTAATTTTTTTGACAATTTATTCTACTTTTTCTTCTTTTATAATTTTGTAAAGATCTGTTGCTTCATCTTTTTTGACATGATCTTTTAATTCTTCAATTTGAATGGTTAGAATTGTTTGTCCAAATTTTATTTCAACCTGGTCACCTACTGTTAAATTAGACGAGGCTTTTGCTTGTAAGTCATTTATTTTAATGCGTCCCTGATCTGCGACTTGTTTAGCTAAAGGACGACGCTTGATTAGACGTGATACTTTTAAAAATTTATCCAAACGCATATAGCTACTCCCTTTCTTTTGCTTTTTCCCAAAATAAATCTTTTTCATCTTCTGTTAAATCTAACACTGTTTTATTTAATGATTTTGCTCCTTGTTCAACAGCTTGAAAACGACTAATAAACTTTTCATTTACTTTCATTAAGGCAAATTCAGGATTTAATTGATAATTATCAGCTAAGTCAGCAAGAACAAATAAAACATCACCGTATTCTAACTCCATCTCACTTTGATTGTTTTCTTTAACTGCCTCTTTAAATTCAGTTAATTCTTCTTCTAACTTTTCCCATAATTGATTCAGATGCGGCCAATCAAAGCCTGATTGTTTTGCTTTTTTTATAATCTTTGTTGTTTTTTGCAATATCGGGAGACTTTTTGGAATGTTTTCTAACACAGAACTTTCTTTTTTATTTCCAATTTCCTTTGCCTTAATCGCTTCCCAATTTTGATTAATTTCAGCCACTGATTCAGCAACTACATCACTAAAGACATGTGGGTGTCTTCGAATCATTTTGTTGTTTACTTCCTCAATGACATCATCAATTGTAAAATATCCTTCATCTTCGCCTATTTGGCTATGTAGCATAACTTGTAATAGGACATCACCGAGTTCTTCAACCATGTTTTCTTCATCATTATTATTAATTGCTTCAACTAATTCATATGCTTCTTCAATTAAATATTTTCGAAGTGACTGATGAGTCTGTTTTTTATCCCATTCGCAACCATTGGGACCGCGAAGTGTTGCAATAGTTTTTTTAAAGTCAGAAAAAGTATGTCTAAGCCTTGTTTGAGTTGGTGGTACATAAACGGACATCAAGTTATCTAACGCTAATTCATGATCTAATTTATATAAAGGTACTTTAATAATTTTTTCCTGTTGACTTCCCACCGCTTTTACAATATAAACTTCATAATCAGGATTTAAATCTTCTAAAAGCTCTAATTTCACTTCAGACGCGACATAAGCATCATAAACTTGAGCAAAAATAAGGTGTTGTTGATAATTTAAATCATCTCTTGTAAAGTTTGTTGCATCTACTAACTGAAAACCTTCGATTGGATCAATTTTTAACCTTGTAAATAAATCATCTAAAAAGCTTTTACCACCTTCAATTTCAACAGGAATTTTATTTTGAGCCAAGAGTATTTGGACAGTCTGTTCTGCAACTAAGGGATGTCCAGGCACAACATAAGTAATTTCTTTTGCATTGCCTTCTTTTAATAGTTCATTAGCTATATTTGTATAAACATCAGCAAATTGCTCTTCTTCAGTATAAAAATAATCAAATGACTGAAATTCTACACCTTCTGAGATCAGATCTTTAATGACTGGATGTTCATTTGTTCGACTAAAAATAACATTTTCTGTCGTTAATAAATATCGATAAATTCCTAAAGGCAATTGATTTATATCACCAGCACCTAAACCGATTATTTTTATTCCCATCTCACTCTACCTCCTTTTATATTTAGCAATTTTTTCTAGTTTAAAAATAGTCCTTGTAAATGGTAAAGTGTTTAATTGACGTTGTGATAACGCATTAAATCGAAGTAATAAGAGTAAATAAATCATAGCTCCTACACTTATTACTATAATTATATAAATAAATAAGACAATTCGCCATTCACTTACAAAATCTCCTAATAGATATTTAAACATTAATAAACTAACACTCATAGATAGCGCGGCATAAATGAAAGCTCGCCAATTAATCATTTTTAAAAAAGATTGCTTCGTTATCTTATTTTTTAAAAATAATAAACTTAATCCGCTCAAAAATAATAAGCTTATAACTGTTGCAAACGAGCTACCGATCATTCCCAGTTTTGCAACTAGAATATAATTTAGCAGATACTTTATGACAAACATACCAATAATATACAAAGTAATTTGTTTAAAATATCCATAACTTTGTAAAACTGCATTAGACGTTATTGCTATCGACCCTAACAAAATTGAAAACATTAATACTTGCAAACTTACCGTACCTAATTTATTTTCAAATAGAAGTAGGTTAGCTTCAGGAAATATTAGTATCAGCCCTAATGTCGCACCTGCCGCTAAATAAAAACTAATTGTTAAACTATCTTTAATTATTTGCACTGTTTTATTCTTAGATTTTGCTTTTTTTTGAGTTATTTCTGGAATTAATGCTAGAGCAAATGATGAACCAAGTACAGCACCAAATTGAATAAGATGCTGTCCTCGATCAAATATACCTTTTATTTACAATTCATC
>CALZEK010000167.1 GCA_945639745.1 uncultured Bacillaceae bacterium | reverse complement strand
AAAGTAATCGTCAGTGGAGGTAACTCATTAATTCCTTTTCCAACAAGAATATTACCTGAATAAAAGATAACGACAAAAATCATTAAGATATACGGGTATATAAAGATCATCTCCATTTAACTTCATCAAAAATGAGTCATTTGAACACATGAATATGTGAAGAGTTCATATCTTACTTATAAACATCTATATATCAATGATTTTTTATAACAACTTGCTCTACATTTAATTTTTTTCTAAGAGATGCATTATGATAGATAATGTCTGCGATATCTTTAGGATTCATAAGACCACGAGTCATTGACTCATCTAAAATACCATCCCAGAATTCTGTTGCCATGCCGCCCATATAAGCACCAAATATATGAATATCTGTATCTTTTAACTCAACGAGTAAACTTTCGTGGAAACCGCGCATACCAAATTTGCTCGCACAGTAAACTGACTCGGTCTCTTTTCCTTCTAATCCAGCTGTTGAAACGATGTTTAAAATACTGCCGCTATTATTTTCTTTCATGTCAGGGAGGACTTCTTGTGTACAGAAAATTGTCCCTTTTAAATTGATGTCGATCATTTGGTGGACAGCTTTTTCCGTTATCTTTTCAGTTAAATCAAAAATACCAACACCTGCATTGTTAACGAGAACATTTACATGACCAAGGCTATCTTTAATTTTAGCGAAAACATCTGCTACCTCTTTTTTAGATGAAACATCTACAGCGAAAATTGAATAACTGTCGTTTGGTAATGTTTTTGCAGTGCGCTCCAACTTATCTTTCGTTCTTCCTAATAAACAAATATGAAAACCATCATTTGAATATTTCTTCGCTAGGGATGCGCCTAAACCGCTTCCAGCACCTGTAATTACTGCAATTTTATTAGTCAACATTTAATCAATCCTTTCTCATTTTTGTAGTATAGATAATTAATTTTATCATAAGTGAATGTAATTTTTCTAAAGATTCTGATATTATAATTATTAAAACACTTTACTATAGTGTTTAACAAACTAGTATGTACAGAAAATAGGTGGTGAAGCTTATGAACTGGCCAGTTTTAAAAGATAATAAATGGTGTATATCATTAATAATAACATTGATATTTTTATTCGCATCGATAATTTTAGCATATAGAGAAATTGAATATTGGGTTCCTTTATTAATAATTTCGATACTTATTTCAAGTTATAGCGTAAAAAGGGCTTCAAAATTAACGTATGGTGATAAACGATAAGGCGCGTAATAAAAAAATATCAATTTTGTCACACTTTTCACTTATAGTAAAGTTATAGCTCATAACTTATTGGTATGAGCTATGGCTTTTTGTTTTCTTAAAATATAACTACATTTTAGCAAATAGTCTACGCTTGATTTCCAGATAGTTTTCAATTTCAAAAAAGAGATAAAACAGATTAGCTCTTACTTCAAACTCTTCTCTTGTTGTAGGTAGTGGTGTCTCTCTTATCGTGCTCATACATATATTAAGCTTTTCAAGTGAATCGGTTGTTGTGTCTGTTGCATCGACATTATCACTTAAGTATTTAAAGAAATCTGCAAGCATTGTTTTTTGTTGGTAAGGAATTTCTGATGAAGCGGCAATGGCAATGATTTTCATCATTTGTTTAAGTAGCTCTAATTGATCTTCTCTCATTTCTAAGTAGTGATAGTCTTTATCTTTTTTTCTTAAGAAATGATTTTCGACATCAAGAATAGCGATACTTTTAGCTTTTTCTATTAGACTTTCTACTTCAACAATTTCTTTACCATCCCAATCTCTCTCACTGTCCCTTAAAAAAGCAGCAAATTCATCAAGGATAATCTTAAATTTATTTTCAATCTCTTTCTTATATATATTTATTTCAGGTTGTAAGTTAGGCATGATACTGTTGACAAGCAAGGCAATACCCATACCGATTAAAATAATATAAAGTTCATTTAAAAAAACAGACACGTTAGCTTTTTCCAATGCATAGACGTGTAAGAGAACAACGATACTGGTCAAAAATCCGCCTTGGATACGAAGTTTTACTAGTAGAGGAAAAAATAAAAGTGAAAATAAAGCAAATGTAATGGGATGGTAACCAAATAATTCTAAAAAAGGAGCACCTAAAAATAACGCTAAGAGTGATGCGATAAATTTCTCTCGCATTGTTAATAATGTTTTTTTCTTTGAATCTTCAATACATATAATGACAATTATTGCGGCAAACGTTGCAAATTCTAAATCAAATAAAGTTGCAAGCCAAATCGCAAGACCTGCACCTATAGCCATTTTAATTGTTCTATGACTTATCCCAACCATACTATGCACCATCCTTATGAGCCCATATAGGCATATTAAAAAGGAAATTCTTCTGTACTACTTAAATCAATAAAGAAAGGGTAAATAATAAAAACAATAATTGCTAATAAAGGAATTAAACCAAGTAAGATTGCACTTGGCAGATTAAAGAAAAGATTCAATAGAAGTGGCAATAAAACAATAAGACTTAAAAAAGGTGCTCTTTTTCGAGATTTTTTTGATTGGTATTGTATTTCTCCACACCAAGGACAAGACATTCCAGGCATAAGTGTCATCGTTTTTTTAATCGTTTGCGTCCACGTCCACTTTTGATGACAGTTTTGACAAGTAGGCATAATCATAACTCCTTTTACTCAAGCCATTTATATTAAGACAGCTTTTAATAATGTTGATTTAATATATGTTTAATAGCTATCTTATCATATAAAGTTTATTCCTTAAATATGTGCCTTGTTATAATAGTAAATTTACAATTATAAAAAAGTTTTATATTTTAATTTATGGGAATAATGCCTATAAGAATAAAAGTACACGAATTTAAATGGAGGGATGAGATGAGAGATATTTACAAGCTATTAAAAAACGGAAATAAATCTGCCTTTCTAGCAGGTGTAGTCAATACGATTATTGCAGGTTTAAAAGGTGGTGCATTTTTTCTAACAGGTAATGTTGCTATGTTTGCAGAGCTTCTCCATTCAATTGGTGATGCTGCGAATCAATTTTTTGTCTTTATTGGATCTGCTTTATCTAAAAAAGCACCTACCCCGAGATTCCCAAATGGTTTTGGGAGGATTGTAAACTTAGTTTGTTTAGTTGCGGTTGTTGTTGTTGCGATTATGTCTTATGAAGCAATTAAAGAAGGCTGGCATCACATTATGAATCCAGTTCAATCGACGGGTATTATTATTAATTTATCTGTTCTGGGCATTGCTATTATATTAGAGTTCATTGTTCTTTATAAAGCAGGTAAAGAGATATTGCACGAGGTTGATATGAAAGGAAAAGGGATTGAACCTATTACCCTAGGTTTTCGTTATTTAAACAAGGCAAAACCACCGACCAAACTTGTTTTTATGGAAGATTTTGTAGCGACTTTAGGAGGGATTTTAGCATTTATCGCAATTATACTCTCACATTACTTTGGATTAATCATTTCAGAGGGGATTGTTTCAATAATTATTGGTCTGATGATGTTTTATATTGTAGGTAAAATATTCATGGAAAATGCCCGTGGAGCAATTGGAGAAACAGATGAAGAGATGCTTAAACATATTGCCGCAATTGTAGCGAAAGAGCCTGATGTGAAAGATATTCAGTGGCTAGAGGTTGTTAAAGAAGGTGAGTATCTTCATGTCGAAGTGATCGTAGAAGTTAATCCGTCTCACACAATTAGTTATTTAGATGATGTACGTGATCGACTGATAGGTATTATATTGAATCAAAAAGGTGTCCGTGATGTGATAATTTCATTTGATGA
>CALZEK010000166.1 GCA_945639745.1 uncultured Bacillaceae bacterium | reverse complement strand
ATTATGGAGGCGGTGGGATTTGAACCCACGTCCAAAGGTATTGCCATTTAAGCTTCTACATGTGTAGTCAATAAATTATATTTCGCAGAATACTCAGCCCATTGACAGGCTTTATAGACGCTAGTCTGGTTGGTTTCAACACTCTATCCGCAGACGGAGGATGAATGTTTATCCCGCTGTTAGTGAGACTCCAATTTATTACACGGGCGATAACAAACGGAGTCCTTTAGATCAGCTTATGCAGCTGCTAAAGCGTAATTATCTTGTTTGCCAATTATAGGCGTGTAACGTTTTACGAGCCGTAACCTCGACATGCGACTTAAACTCAACCTACCCCTGTCGAATCCGGAACGCCCCCGGAAAATAAACCAATTAAACTTACTCATGTTGAGGAGTCTAATATAAAGTATACCATATCTATTGATAAGTGCAATCTATCAGCTTTTAATCTCCTTTTCCACTTCTTTTTACACATTCTATAAATTACTTCCGTATTGTATTATAAAACGCTCTTAAACGCTGTCAGATAAACAATAAGACTAATTCATTCAATTGACCTCTTGCTTTAAATTTGCTATACTTTATTTGAATGAAAATCGTTCTCATTTCGATGATTGATGTGTTAAAACATCCAAGGAGGTTCTGAAATGAGTTTTATCCAGTTAAAGAATATAAGAAAATTATTTAATCGTACAGATAAACCTGCTGTTAATCATTTAAATCTATCAATCAAGCAAGGTGAAATTATTACACTTTTAGGTCCTAGTGGCTGTGGAAAAACAACAATTTTACGAATGATTGCTGGATTTGAACGTCCGACTGCAGGTAGTATTCAAATAGATGATGATATTGTTTATAGTAAAAATAGATTTGTACCGCCTGAAAAACGCGGTGTGGGCATGGTGTTTCAAGACTATGCGCTATTTCCTCATTTAACTATTGAAAAAAACATAGCCTTTGGTTTAAATAAATGGCGTCGTAGTGAAAAAAAAGCACGGGTTGCTGAAGTACTGGAACTTGTTGGATTAACTGATTATGCTAAAAGATATCCAAACGAGCTTTCAGGTGGACAACAACAACGTGTCTCTTTAGCACGAGCACTAGCTCCAAAACCTAATGTTGTTTTAATGGATGAACCTTTTAGTAATTTAGATGCTGGTTTAAGAGAAAAAATGCGTCACGATATCGCTGACATTCTAAAAAAAGCAAATACAACAGCGATTATAGTTACTCACGATCAAAAAGATGCTTTTGCCGTCTCAGACAAAGTTGTTGTTATGAATGAAGGTATTATTCAACAAGTTGCACATCCAAGAGACATTTATCGTTGTCCAACAAACTGTTTTGTTGCTGAATTTGTTGGTAAAACAAATCTACTTCAAGGCGTTGTTGCAGAAGACCTAAAACATATCGATACAAATATTGGTCGTGTGTGTTTAGCTGAAAAAACTGATCAAGCAAATAACCTGAAGGTTGCAAATTAGGAGAAGATGATCAAGGACGTTATAAAGGGAAAGTTATTCGAGTAGTTTATAGTGGTGAATATCAAGAACTATTCGTTCAACTAGAAGGTAGTAAACCGACTGATGCACTGATGTTAATTAATGCACCAGTAGAAAAAAATATTGTTGTAGGTTCAAATATTTCTTTTGATATAACTCCTGAACTCGTTGCTTTAGTAGACCAATAAAATATTGATTTTAACCTTGTAAATTAAGTTTTTAATTTACGAGGTTTTTTGTTTTAAAATTCATAATTTTCACTTATATAAGAATTGACATTGAGATTCATTATCACTAGTATATAAGTATAATAAGACGATTTACTGGGAGGATATATATGAATAAATCAATCAAGTTTTTTATCGCTATTATCGGTATTTTAACACTCTTTACTATAGCAGCTTGTAGTGGTGATACAGGTGAGAATTCCAAAGCAAATAATGATGAAGAGGTAACAGAAAAGTCTGGTGAGTTAGTCGTTTATTCTTCACGAAATGAAAAATTTATGGAACCTCTATTAGAAAAGTTTGAAAAAGAATCTGGTATCACTGTAAATTTACTTAGTGGTAAAGATGAAATTATTAATAAAGTTAAAGAAGAAGGTAAAAATGCACATGCAGATATTTTAATTTCAAATGACGTTGGAGCACTTGAACACCTTCGTCAAAATGATTTTCTGCAAGGCTATGATGCTGAAGGTATCGAATCAATTGATGAAAAATACCGCGCTGAAGATAACTCTTGGTATGGACTTTCTGCAAGAACAAGAATTTTAATGTACAACAAAGATTTAATTACTGAAGAAGAAATGCCTAAAACAATTGCTGAATTAGCAGATGATAAATGGAAAGATGAATTTGCGATTACTCGAGGTGGTAACGGAAGTATGATTGCTCACGTTTCTGCACTAAGAAATGAATGGGGCGATGACAAAACATTAGAATGGTTAAAAAACGTAAAAGATAATGCTGCTGTGATTACAGATGGTCACGGAGATCTTCGAAGAGCGGTTGGTGCTGGAGAAGTAAAGATGGCCCTAGTAAACAACTATTACTATCACCAACAACTTGATGAACCAACAGATAATAATGTTGGAGCGATTTATCCAGACCAGGGCGAAGACGACATGGGTGCCTTTGTAAATGCTGCTGGTGTAGGATTTATTAATAATGCACCAAATGAAGATAATGCTAAAACATTTCTTGATTGGTTAATGAAGCCAGAAAATCAACGTGAATTCTCATATGCATCAATGGAAGTACCAATTAACCCTGATATTGAACCTATTGAAGAAGCGGCAAAAATTTCTGATTATAAAATTTCTGATATGCCTTTACGTGACTTAGGAAATGTTTGGGAAAATACACGTGAATTAATCGAAAAATCAGGTCTCGATTTAGAAATTGGTAGCTAAAGATTGCTTACACTAGAAATTAATACATTTTTCGTTCATAATAAGGATTAGAGACAATTATCCTTTGTAAATGTATAAATATAATTTTTGGTGGTTGTAAAATGAGAAATAATAAACCCTTTAAATATAATAACGATGGTGAAAAAGTTGAGGAAAATACTTCTTCAGCTTTTTCGCCTTTTAAAAATTTAAATCGCCCCAAGCAACATGGCGGTATTTTAGCACTTGTCGGATTATTGATTGCTTTGTTTATGTCTGTTCCTCTTATTTATGTTATTATCCGTTCATTTTTTGCTGGAAAAGATAGTTGGATAAAATTACTTGATGGACGAATTCCAGAATTGCTTTGGAATACACTTAGTTTGACGGCAGCAGTTACTATCACTTCTGTTTTACTTGGAGTTATTCTTGCTTGGATTGTTCAACGAACTGATCTTCCTGGACGTCATATTTGGTCTTGGATACTTGCTTTACCTCTGGTAATCCCACCTTATGTTGGAGCTGTCGCTTATTTAATTGTATTAGGCCCAACAGGTTGGTTGCGTGATGTTTGGAATAAATATTCATTTTTACCAGGTGAATTTCCACTTGACATGTATACCTTTTGGGGTATTTATCTCATTCTAACTTTGTTTACTTATCCTTACGTCTATTTAATTGTTAGTGCGGCAATGAAACGATTAAATAAAAACTTTGAAGAAGTTGCTAGATCTCAAGGGATGAATATGTGGCAGGTTTTCTGGAAAGTAAATCTACCACTTTTACGACCAGCTATAGGAGCAGGAGCTATTTTAATAGCTCTTTATGTTATTTCTGATTTCGGAGCAATTGCTATGCTTAGATATATGACATTTACTTCTGCTATTTATTATCAAATGGGAAGTTACGATAATATATCAGCA